>WAPT01000013.1 GCA_015520605.1 Nanobdellati archaeon | reverse complement strand
CCATCAAAACCCTTCCGTCCATATCGTTCGGAATTGGCAGGCCGAAGATGTGGAGGACTGTTGGAGCTATGTCGTATATTTTTGCATCGGTTATCTTATAACCTTTTTTGATACCGGGACCATAAGCTAAGAAGATGCCGTTGAGTCTGTGTGTGCCCGTATGTCTTGTTGAAAACGGTTTTTCTTCAAACAGAGGTCTATCAAACCTGTCCTCGATTACGACACACCGCCAGTCATTTATGGTAAAAATTATATCAGGTAAGAGGTCCGATTTCTCTCCAGAATAAAGTTTTTTTGGTTCATATATTTGAACTTCTACCTCTTTTCCAATATCTTTACTCAGATTTTTCAAATCATGTATCAATTTAGATTTTATTTTTTTCTTTTCTTTTTCATTTTTTGCGTTTATGTAAATGGCTCCGAAGGGAATGGTGTGTCCCAAACAATATGCCTTACTTTTTTCAAAATCAATTTCGTCCATAAGGTTTGTTCCCAACACATTTTCGGCGCTTTTAAGAAAAACTTTTTCCATTAAACCAAAAACCGGTGTTTTTGCCATGATTACGGCAGTTTTGTTCACAATCTTATACATATATTTTTTAACAAGCCTCTTAATGCTCCTTTTCTGGATCATGTACCCTTTCTTTACAAGCCATTTAGCCAAATTAAATGTCTGATCATTGGATCCAAACCCATGGTCTGAGACCATAAAAACAGCTGTATTTTCGCAGGACAGCTCCAAAACCTTTCCGAGTATTTCGTCTATTCTCTGCCAGAATTTAATAAACTCCCGTTTGTACTTTGGGGATGTTTTTGGATCATGCCAGGGGTGGTCCTCGTCTATGTGTCTCCAGAGTATGTGCTGCACCCAGTCTGTAACGGAGATCACTAAAAACAGAACATCCCATTCTTTCTCCTTAACTACATAATAGACCCACTTCTCGAATTTATCTAAGAATTCGTTTAAATCTCTTATGAACAAATCCGGGTTTTCGTATCTTTTGCTGTGAAAATAAATGGACACCTCATAGGGGCTTTCAACATTTTCAAGCTCGTTTTTTAATGAGGGTGGGTATGTTATTTCATCTGCTGGGGATGCGCCCACTCCGGAAACCATAAAACCGTTAACCCCGTAAGGCGGAAATAACATGGGGTAGTTAAAAATGCCAACTTTTTTGTTTATCTTACCGAGATAATCCCAAAAAGATTGCCCCTTAAAGTCCGCAGATGACACCGGGCATAACCTGTATGAAAGATCTTTCCTGTTCAAAAAGTCGATTATTCCGGTTTTTCCCGGACTTTTTCCAGTTGCAATAGATAACCAAGCACCACCCGTTACCGGCGGGATTGTTGATTTTAGGGTTCCGTATGCGCCGTTTTTGACCAATTTCCCCAGTATTGGAAGTTTGCCCCCTTCTATTAGAGGTATTAAAACGTCCCAAGTCGCGCCATCAAGACCGATGATTAACAGTTTTTTATGATCAGTCATGACGCCTCCTCCCAAGTATGTAGTGAGGGGGTGTTTTTAAATTTTTTAGCTTTTTTCAACATTTTGAGCGCATTTTGGTATGGAAGATACATCACCGACAGTACTTAGAAAATAATGAGCGCCTTTTTCTCTGTTATTCTGTGTGCCTGTATGAAAGTTATCCTGTGGGATAAGCCCTGTAGCATTCATTCAAAAGTCCTCTTATAAAATGTCTCCCTATAAAACCAACCCCACCGGTAACGATAGTTTCCTTACCCACACCACACACATTTACAATCCAATCAGCCGTTCAATCTTTTCATCAAGTTCCTTTGCAAATCTATCCCAACTGAGATTTAAGCTTTTAACAAATTTTTGGTTCTGTTTTGCTTTATCAAGATAGTAATCTTTGTTCCTCCAAAACTGAACAAGAGCGTTGTAGACTCTGTTGATGAATTTCTCCTCATTAAAAGTATCTTTTATGACCATTATGGACGGTGCGTCTTTTATAAGCTCCATGAAGCCACCACCATCAACAGTAATTAAGGGTTTGCCGTAAGCCAGAACCTCAAAGGGCACTATACCAAAATCTTCGCGCCATGCAAGATTAAGCCCGACCATAGCACTGCTATAAAGTTCATTGAGCACTTCGTTACTTACATCGGCATATACCTCAACACCTTTAATTTTGGATGCCTTCCTGATAACTTTGAGGTAATAGTGTTTTTTGGCCGAGGATCCAACAAGAACAAGCGTTAAATCAGGCTCATACTTTTCATAAAATTTTTTCCATGCATCTAAGAGTTCAAGCTGCCTCTTTGCCGTACTATATCTGGATACATAAATAATATAGTTCCCGTAGCTTGTGCCGGAAGTAACCTCTGGAAGATCCACTCCGGGATATACTACGTCCGTCTTTTCCATAGGAATGAGATTCTTGGTTATAGCACGTTTTCTGCTTAAATTCGAGTTGAAAAAAACAAAATCGTAGCGTTTCCATGCAAGTTTTTCCACAAAAGAATACATCTTTCTGGCAAGAAAATACATCAATTTTTTTCTGGGCATTTGCTTTTCCACCCATTTTATATCATGCACGTCAGATGAGACTCTCAACGGTGTATGGCAGTACATAAATGTTCTGCCCTCCAGTTTGTTTTTGATAGAGAGAAGATCCGCAAAACCTCCCGCAGAAATAAGAAGAGCATCATATCTCCTAACAGGAAGTTTTGTTAACATCCCATAGATAGAAAAAACAAGACCTCTGGTAAAAAAAGCTTCAACATACCTCCTTGTAAGCCAGCCGTTTCTTAATTCGATCACATTAAAATTTTCAAACTCCTTAAAGCTCCTGTCCTTTATGTGGATGAATGTGTAGAGGTCAACATCAAACCTCGTTCTGGAAAGGTACTCCATTATCAGTTTTTCGCATCCGCCCCTCGCTTTGAGATAGGGGTGGAAGATCAGTACTCGTGCGCTCATGCGGTCCTCAACCCCTTCTCACCCTGTAAGCACTCCTTTAATAAAAAGAACAATATTTTAAATCCATCAAGGCTTTTCAGCTTTCGCTTACCCTTCCTCTCACGGTAGTCAACGATGATGTTTCTGAACTTCAGATTTTTCCGTGCCGTCTCGATGAAAAGATTTGCCTCGAGCTCAAAACCGCTTGCTTTTATCTCCATTTTTTTGAGGGCGCTACCCTTAAAAGCCCAGTATCCCGTACATATGTCAAGGAAGATTCTGCGTGTAAGAAGCGCGGAAACAAAAGATATCGCAAGATTTCCGAAGATATGGAGAAAGCTGCGTGCATCTCCTATGAAGAATTTCCTCCTTCCTGCAACCACATCATAACCTTCTCTTATTGTGCTCACAAACTTCACAACCTCTCTCGGATTGTAACTGTAATCGGCGTCAAGCATAACGTATATGTTGTCATCTTCTATTAGAAACTCCTCCATGAACGTCTGAAAGGCCATGCCTTTGCCTGCACCTCTCTGCAGAATTATATTGACTCCGTAGTTTCTCGCAACCTCAAGCGTATTATCGGTGCTGTGTCCGTCCACGACCACAACCTGTCTCATCGGAAACTTCATTTTCCTGAGTTCCAAGAGCACATGACTGAGACCTTCCTCCTCATTCAGAGTAGGCAGGATGACGTAAACACCATCCCAGTTCATTAATGCACACCCAGATACTGTCTAAGTGCGGTTCTGTTGACTTTGTAGATGATCACTGCGATCTTTCTCCCCTGGTAGTATGCTTTTACAGGCTTCAGATACGGCTGTTTAGGTACAAAATTCCATGTCCATGATGGTTGTGTCCTCTCGTATGCATCGAGAACAACATAACGGACATTTTTCTCGTACAGATACTCCGCAAACTTTTCCTTCTCCCTTGGGTAGTATAACGCCTTCTGATCGTTGCCATAGAATCCTATTATTTCGGGGGTGGCGGTCACAACCACCTCATTAGGAGGTATATTCTCAAAATACTTGCCCGCATCGATGAGCTTTGAAAAATCGTTCGCATGAGCTTTTATCATCAGCACACCCTGGGAGTATGAAGAGTACATCAGAAACCCTGTGAGAAGAACACAGATAATGCCTTGCATTGTTCTGTCCTTGAAGATTGTGAATGTTACCCTCTCAACACCGTACGCTGTGAGGAGAATTCCGGGAACAATGATGGAGATAATATATCTCGGAACCTTCACAGGAGTTATGGAAAAAACGAAAAGTATTGCGATAAACCATAATGCAAGGAGTGTGAATTCTTTCCTTTTGTTTTTATCAGAAACGAGAAGCACCGCTCCGATAAAAAAGGAGAATACGAACACCCATTTGTTCAGTATCCACGGCAACAGCTTGATGTAATAAAGGGGATCCTGAACAACATCCAACCCACCACCCTTGTGTTCAAACCAGAACACAGCATAACTCGCCTCGCAGGAGAGCTTACCACACACTTTGAGACTCCTGATGCTCCACGGAGCGAGTACAAGAACGAAGATGAGCGCAGCCTTCCATATTTTTCTGTCCTTAATCCAAGAGATTCTGTAGAAGAGGAGGAGCCACATACCTATAACCGCAACAGCTATATAGCCGGGCTGCTTCACCAACACACCCAGTGCAAGAAATATTGCGCTGAGATAAAGATTTCGCGGTTTTTTCTTTTCCCAGCCGCTGTAAAAGAAAGCTATGCCAAGTGTGAAAAAGAGCACATGAGGTATCTCCAGCAATCTTCTATCGCTAAAAAACATGCTGTAGGGAGCAACAGCCATTAGTGCTGCCGCTATCAAGCCAACTCTTCTGTTGAACAATTCCTTTCCAAAATAATAGACAGCCAGCACAAGAAACGCGCCCAGAATGGGATTTACCACTCTGGTCGCGAAATCTCCCTCACCCAAGATGAGCTGAGCGAGAAAGAGTAAGAACGGGTATAGTGGTGGGTATGATTTCACAACTCCATGAACGTTAGTTTCATAGCTTAACGGGTGATGAAGAAGAGCTCTGCCTATAAGGGAATATCTCCCCTCATCAACCCAAACCGTTGGCAGAAACGCATACCTGAGCCTTATGATCAGGGAAAAGATAAAGAGAGCGAGCAAAATAATGTTGTAAGGGTCTCTAATTAAATTTTGAATTTGTGTTTCTCCCCCATTCTTTTTTTGCCCCATACCTCAATATCAAAAGCCCAAAAATATAAATTCTATTTTTTCGACACAAAAGCAGAGAAGAACGCTCCCGTTCCCGCATGAAACCAGAAAGTGAAGATTCGGAATAGAACTGTAATTGATGTTGCCACAGCTACTGGAATTCCACCCCACATCAATAACGCGACCATGCTAACGTCAGTTGCTCCGAGACCACCGGGCAGAAAAATAAGCACGCCAGCCAATACCGAAAAAACATATGTAAAGATTGTAGAAGCAAATCCTATGTTGTAACCGTAAATGTGGATTAAATAATACAAGATTACTGCTTCCACCAACCACCCGGCGCTGTCTATAAATGTTGAGATTGCGATTACCCGTAATTTCATTAATTTTCTCGTGTTTCTCAGAATAACGCGTGCTGCCATGCGTTTAGAACCTTTTCCTATTCGGGAGAGTAGAAGGGACAATACTGTATCCGATTTCAAAATGAACACCATTAAAAATGTCGCAAATACACCAAGCACCACATATCTGCTGACGGCAGATCCTGTGTGCAAAACACCCAAGAGAGACAGAATGGAGAGAGAGATAACATCCGTTATCCTTTCCATCAAAATTGTGGGTAGCACCGCTCTGTATCTAAATCCAAACTTTCTTTTGAGAAGCACACTCTTCACAACATCACCGACCTTAGCCGGCGTCACCACCCCGATGAGGCCTGCAAGATAAACCAAGTATGTGTCTCTAAACCTCAGCTCTATTCCGCTTTCTTTCAAGAGATAATGCCATCTTACCCCTTTTATCAGAGTTGCAATGAGAGATATCAGAAGAAGCAGGAGCACATCCGCCGCGGACAATTTGTATTCCAGTGTTTTACAGCGATGATGAAGAAAAACAACAATAAAAAGATAGGATAGAAAGGTCACAATAGGAATTACATTTCGATTGAGGGTTAGTTTGTGTGCACGATTCATTCACCCTTCAACCTCATTATGGCTTCCGCTATGTCTCCATCACACTCCTCCAACATCCTTCGGGCTTTATCCCTGCTGATATTTGCCTGCTGGGCAACAAGATCAACATCTTCATCTGAGATTGTGATGAGCGGTTTCTCTTCCACTCTGCCCTGTATCTGGAAGGTCTGGATACCCTGGAGCCTTACAACCTGCACCACAGGCTCTTTGATTATTATTTCCTTATTCTCACACTTTATAACCACTTCTCTAGCATCACCAATACTTTCGATGTTCATTCCCATCCTTTTCAGGAGCTTCTCCATATCTTTAGGATTGATCCCGGCTGGCAACATACATGCTTTAAAAAGGAGTTAACCCTTAAAAAGATATGCCCTTAGTCAGCATACTTGTATTCTGTCTCCTTGCAATGCTTCTTGGAGTGCTCGTTGGCACGCTCACGGGTCTGATTCCCGGTGTTCATGTTAACACCGCTGCTTTTCTGTTTGTCAGCCTAATTAGTAGTTTGCTCTCCGCAAACCCGTTGTTGCTTACACCAGCCATAACGTTCATAATGAGCGCGGCAATAACACATACTTTTGTTGACTTTATTCCGTCCATTTTTGTTGGAGCGCCTGACGAGTCAACCTGCCTGTCTGTGCTGCCTGGACATAGACTAACGCTGCGCGGACACGGTTACGTTGCTTTGGTTTACTCAGCGCTAAGCGGACTGTTTGGCTCCTTATTTGCTGTGTTGTTCCTTCCACTCCTCTTTTCATTCGGAAATGAAGTTTATAATACCGTAAAGTCGTTCATACCTTACATTCTCATCAGTGTGATATTCCTTCTTCTGTTGGGTGAAAGAAAAAAGGTAAGCGCAGTGATCATCATTCTGCTCAGTTGCTTTCTTGGTATCGTTGTTCTGTCTTTGCCAATGACGAGTGGTGATGCGCTGGCAGCGATGCTCACAGGTTTGTTCGGATTGAGCACAATAATCATGAGCATACATACCACCCCCTCTATAGAGAGGCAAAAGCTGACTTTCAAAATTAACTGGAAGGATATCGCGACTAACAGCCTCCTTGGCAGCATTGCCGGTATTCTTTCCGGATTGCTCCCCGGCATAACGCCCACGCAGAGCTCCATAGTTCTCGCTCAGCTGAAGAGAAGGATGAGCGAGAGGAGCTTCATAACCATGCTTGGAAGCGCGAACACCGTGCATGCGTTCATTGCCGTTATGTCTCTTTTTATAATTCTGAGACCGAGATCGGGTGTGGCAATAGCTCTACAGAGTCTCGGGATGGGGAAGAGTCTAATACCCCTCCTAATATTGTGTACGGTTGTATCGGCATCACTAGCAACCGCAATAACGATTGTAGCGGGTAGAAGGTTCGCTTCAAACCTTGTGGAAATCAACTACAGAAAGCTTAGCATTATAATATTGCTTTTTCTGATAGTTTTAACCTTTATCCAAGCATCACTGCTTGGCGTGTTTATCATGTTAACTTCATGTTTGCTCGGAATTCTTGCCTACCGTATGGCGGTGAAGAAGAGTTTACTGATGGCTGCGCTCATCTTCCCGATAATTCTGAACTATTTGGTGTGATGAAGTTAACACACCCCTTTGTTTCATGTGGAAAACCTACCATAAATTTTATAAAGATTTTGGTAAGAGACGTGAAGGAAGTACATGAACTTAACCCCCCTTCATTTCATGTGGAAAATGATGTAACATTAAAAAAGGTTAAATTCATCTGATATAGAAAAAATAACATGAAATTACGTTATTCTCCAAAAAATCATATGAAATTCATGCGTTATTTGATGCAAGACTGAAAAGATTAACCTGTCTCCCCTTCTTTCCAAACAGATCATCTATGTCTCTCTCAAGCAGCTGGAACACCTGAATAACATAGCTGGACACTTTATACCTTTCCAGAAGCATTTTGGTAGGGTCGACGTATTTTCTTATGGTGCCTTCAGACACAGTGAGCAGAAGCTTTCCACCACACTTTTCACACTTCCCGCTCAGAGGCATACGCCTGTATTTCTCGTTGCAATCCACACATCTAAACGATTGTTTGGAGAATGTTCTTAGGTTACCTTTTATGTCACGCATGAAGTGGTTGACTATGACGGCCTCAGCAACTTTATTCTCATCGCATGCTCTTATGAGTTCTGCAACCTTCAACTGCTCCTCTATCTTTTCCTCCATCTTCTTCAACAACACATACCTTGTTTTGAATGGTGCATCGTGAATGTCTGACGCGTCATGAGTGAACTTAATGTGAATCTCTTCCTCTTCAAGCACATCCTCCACCACTTCAGGTCTAGCTTCAACTTCAGTGGGCATCTCATAACGAAGGGTGGCGTAATAAAACTCGAGAGGGTAGTGATCATCTATGTCCACATTCCATGCCTCGTCATCTATCTCCTCTGGATTCAACTGCACGGTTAAAACGAGAGGTGCATCCATAGTTGAAGCTCCGCGTGTAGCTGGCAAATACTTTCTGGAGAAGTTTAGCAGAGCGTCCATAAGAAGCATTATGCTGTCCTCATCTCCATCACAGTTTCTTCTCTTCGCTGCATGCCAGAAGGGGTGAGCAAAGCACACCCTTGCTTTTGTGAATCCGATTATCCTACCCACAATTCCAGCTGAGGTGTGTGGAGCAAGCCCTATCACCAGCTTTCCTACAAGATCCTCTTTTGTTTTAGCGTTGTAGTATGGCTCAAGCCCGTAAAACCTCACGAGAAGTTCATCCACAAACTGCGCTACCTTCAATAAGTATTCCGCTGCAGAACTCTCATCGTTGTCAGAGATTATTATATCCTGATGCATCAGCTCGAGAACCTGATCCTCGTGTATTAGCTCGTTGCCGTAAATGTCATGAGTATAACCAAGCTCTTTTAACTTCTCAACACTCACGCCAATTTCTTTCGGTTTGAAGTGAGTTAGAGGGACATCGGTGCTGTCGTACCTTATCGTACCGTCCTTATTCACGTACAGCCCATGTATGACACGCAACAGTCCCTTTTCCAACCTCTCCATGGTTCTCTCCGCTCCCGAAACACCGCGCACACCTTTAAACAGTGTAGGAGGACTCATCCCTAAGTTTTTGAGAGCAGCATCCAAAAACTTCCTTATCTTCACATTCATTTTAGCATAAGGTCTCGCGTCTGTTCCGCAGTGCTTCTCTTCCTTCACTATCCTGTTGCACTTCACGCACTGGTAGTAACGAGTTGTTCTACTTCCGCAGAATGGACAGGTAGGGTAGAAGACAAAATCGTTGCATTTCTCACACTTGTACAGGGGGAACTCCGCTTCCACGTATCCTTTTGAGTAGGCTTCCATTATGTTCCTCATCCTTCCCCCTTCCTGTCCACAGGGGAAAAGAATCTGCGGCCTGCCCTTCATCACCCTCTTATCAGCCTTCTCGGGCCTTCCCATCTTCGTCCCTATTCTGGTAGGGCCTTTCTCCATTATTTTTATGCCACTGAGTTTCTGTAGCGCTTCCATAACGGATGTGCATGAGTCCACAATTTCCATCAATTCCTTCACGTTACCTTCATCAGGCCTGCCAAGACAGAAGTGAATCGCAATACTTTTTCCCTTCAGGATTATTTTTTCATCCCTAACTTCACATGGCGCACACAGCTCCTGCAAAACCTCGTGAACTTTCCTGTCGAACTTCACGGTTAACTCGTTTCCTTCGAGCTTACTCCTGGAGAAGTGGTTTATCAGCAGCTTCAACTGCTCTTTGGTTATATCATGCCAGAAGAAGTTGTAATAGGGATGGAGTGGAACTTCCAGTTCCTGCGAGATCTTTATCGCCTCCTCCAAGGATGGAGCAGGGTATGGTTTTTCCACATACTTTGTTAAGTTAATGCTACACTTCCTACCCTCTTCCAAAGCTTTCTTAACTTCCAGGGCCCACCACTCCTCGCAGTAAGCTGCAGGAAGGAGAACATGATTGTTGGATAGGAACTCGCCAAACGGCACAAGTATGTCTCCCAGACTTAATATTTTGACAACATCTTTTCTGTACTTTTCGACACCCTCCCTGCTTTTGAGCTCAACTATGTCTCCATTTTTCAGGAGAACCACCGGGCCTTCTATCGAGTCGCAAACAGTAACTACGGTTGCTTTCCCCGGAGCTTCCGTTGCCATCTGCGTTCCTATTGCGAGAAAGTCAATCAGGTGTGCCGTAGCTGGGTGTATGGCCGTTGCGGCAATACCGCATGTTCTTGCCCTGCCATACCTGAGCCTGAAACCCCCATTTCTTGCCGGGTGCGCTATTATCGGCCTGCCGGCCACGATCTTTTCAAGGTATTTGGTGCTCGGCACGTACTTAACGCTGGAATCTTCGTCGACTTCCTTGGCAGCATGAATCCTGTGCTTCAGCTGAACGAACTCCTCCAGCCAGAGCCAGTCCTCCAGGTCGAATTCATGGCCGTACTTCTTTATCCTCTTCAGTACTTTCTCCGCCTTTAAGGGAAGGCCGTCAAGGAGAACCAAACACATTCCCCCCCTTATTCTATTGGTCTCTACCCTCTCCAGATCCTTATAGTTGCTCACCTCCAGCTTCTCTGTTGGCTCTCCCGTAATCTCTACAGGCATATGCTTTATTATGAACTCTATCTCCTCCTTGGTCGGGTGGTACTGCTTCTTGGCAACACGGTTGTAGTAGTCCTCCACTTCGGTGTAGTAACGGAGTATCTCAACTTCTTCCGCTTTGTAGCGATCCAGCCCCAAAGCCCTTCTTATGTAGTCGGCAGCAACAACGGACATAGCTGATGCTGTACCACCGGCGCTTCTGATCGGACCGGCGTAGTAAATAGCGAGGTATTCCGTTCCGTCTTTATTTTTCTTAATCTTGACTTTAGATATGCCTTCAAGAGGAGCTGTAACAACACCAAGTGTTAAGTATGCAACTGCGACCCTCACACCGGCTTCGGCAGCTTTCTCTTTTGAATAGAAGTTACAAAATTTGTCAAGAGCCACTTCTTTTCCTACTATAAATGCCACTCTCTCGTCGTTTTTATGATATTCTTTCTCCAGTTCCCTTATCCTCTCCTTCAACCCAGAATCGAATAATTGAGGGAATATTATTGATACAAGGCCTTCCACCCTCGCGGCAAGGTCTTCAGCTACAGGTATTGCTACTCTATCCTCAGGATCGAATCCCTTGTCCCTGGCCCTGTTGGCTATTTCGTAAGCTCTCTCACACTCCTTTCTGATCATTTCGAAGTAATCGCGGATCTTCATGACAACATATCCGTATATCAAAACTTTTATTTACTTTCAGTCCCATATAGAGCGTATGGTGTTAAGTTTTCTTTTTGGGAAAAAGGAAGGAAAAAAACCAAACAGCGAGCTTGAGGAGATAAAGAACCGTGTTCTCGGACTCGAAAACAACTATAACCAGCTTAGCTCGTACATTCAGGATGAGTTCCAGAAAATTTACACTTACCTTCACCAACTTCACACGGACATAGATGGGATTGTATCTGTAGTTAATGAGTTGAAATCCTCCAGCAAAGCATCAGGTTCCAACACCAATAACTTCGCATCCTCGTTTGGTCTGTTAGAGCAACGCGTTGCTTCACTTGAAAAGATAGTCGATAACATAAGTATCCTCGGTAAAGTTGTGCTGAACAACCATGAGAGATTGAATAGAATCGAAGCCATGGTTAATGAGATGCTTCTTGCCATCGACAAGCTTGTGGATGAAGTGATAAAGAGCAGCACCGCAACGATTCTGGATGAAGCAAAGAACATAAAAAAGACTGAAGCTACCGCTCAGGTTGAAGTAGAGGTAAGTAAAAAGCAAGAAAAAAGTAAAGCAAGAAAGGGTGAGGAAAGTAAGGAAGCTGCGAGGAAAGTAAGAAAAGTGTCCCAAATATCTAAGGAAAGGGAATATCTAACCGAGCTCGCAAAGCTTAGAAGAGAGTTATTGGAACTCAAATCAAGCGTTTAGTCTATTGTCGAAGATCTTCGAAAATTTCGGGTAAAATTTATAAATAATCAAACCATACTTTGAATTGAGGTAGTTAAAATGGCGGCTACCCACATCCATCTAAATCTATGGAAGTTCTGCAAGTGGGTAGCCAAAGTTATGTACATTATCCCGGGATGCTCCACAGAATAATCCCGGGATGACTCCACATTCCATCTTTCTTCTGATGGATGGTGTGTGGACGACCGGGATGGTTGTTGCTCGTGTTAACCCCTTTGAAGAAATTATGTGAAATTAATCGGAGGGCGGAGGTAGGAGGCAAGAAGGCACGCAACCCCCACCGTCCGAGCCCGATTTTTCATTTCTTTTCAGTAAGGAGAAGGTTGACCCTAATATATTATACTAACTTATATATAAATTTTTCGGTGATTAAGTGGGAAAATTTTCCAGTATTAACACGAGAGAAGTTTATAAAAGTTAACAGCCACAATATTTCCTCATGCGTGTGTCGATGATTGAGATCATTTTAGATGCCAGAAGGGAAGATGTTGAGAATGCTCTGAAGAATAGTGAGTATGTTGAGGATTACGAAATTGAAGAGCTTGATAAGGAGGATGTCAGGAAGAGTGTTCTCATAGTTTTCAGGGAGCTTGTGGACTCCAAATACATCCACAACGTGCTAAAAAATATCTTTCCTTTTGAGGAGATCAAAAAACCCATAGACGAAGAGTAGAGATTGTCTACTTCTATCCTCCGTAAAAATCGAGCACTCTGACGTCTCTTGTGTTAAGTTCCACAACCGTTATCTTGCCCGGATTCGCCACGTGTCCAACCCTGTCCATGAAGGCCGTCTGCCCCTGAAAAGTTGACGAACTTATGAGCGTTACGCCCTTATAATTATCAACACCGTGAGAGTGCAAATCTCCTGTGTGAAATATGTCCGGCACTTTATCTATCACGAGCTGATCTTTGGGATATGGTACCTGAATCACACATCCGTATGTGGGGGCGAGGTGTCTCTTTTTTAATATCTCCCTCATAACATACTGTGGATGTGTGGTGCCGTGCTTCCTTATAGGTGTCATGGCGTCTATCATGGATGTAAAGCTATAACCGTGATACATCAGAACCAGAACTCCCTTCTCCCCATCCATCGCGTGTATTCTCACGTAAGCTGGATTGGTCGCCATAAAAATATTACTCATTGAATAAAGGTTCGGGACAAAGTCTTTAGGGATGGGTGGTTGTGGTTCCGCACTTCTAACCGCATCGTGGTTGCCAGGACACAACACCACCGCTATGTGTTCGGGGATTCTTTCAATGAACCTTTCCAGAAGCTCGTACTGATTATAGATGTCTTTGATGAGAAGATCATCCTCCTGCTCTGGATAAATCCCTATACCATCGACGAGATCTCCCGCTATGAAGATGTATTTAACCTTAGATGCGAGCTCATCATTTTTGTCATTTATCCACCTAAGAAACCTTCTTTCAATGTCTACTATAAACTGCTTACTCCCATAATGCAGATCGGAAATGAAGACTGCTGCAACAGGATCTTTGACCTTATTTACTCCTGTGGGGATAGGTATGTCGGGAAACACTATATTCGAAGCGTACAAGAAATTTCCGTTGAACGTACCTCTAACACCTATCACCTCATCCTCCACTACATATTCGGCCAGTTTTGAAGCTTCCTCTCTGACGAAAACACTCACCACTCCGGTTGGATCCTCCAGTTCGAGTATGTAACTTCCAGATTTAGTTTTTGTTTTTGTTCTGACAAGCCCTATTACCACAACCTCCCCTTCGAGATTTCTCGCGTCCTTGAGCCTGCCTATTGATATCGCGTTCCTGAGTTCGGCTCTCTGAACAAGTAAATCGCGCAGCCTTTCGTACCTATCTTTAAACATTTCTACGAAAATTTCCACACCTTTTTGGGAAATTTCTCCATTATTAGTCTCTTTGTTTTCAACCACCACTGAAAAATCATACTCTTCTGCTATTGCTCTTTTCTTTTTCCTTACAATCTCAACAAAAGCAAGTAAATTGGAAGTGTTTCCCATATTCTCATTTTCGTCTCTTCTCCCTTCACAACCTACACCACCGATAAGCGGTTCGAGGTGTTTTCTTGTGAGTACCCCCTCCTCAATTTTTAAAGAATAAATCTTATCGGGTGGTATGTTGTGTTGTTTTATGAAATCAAAAGCTGACGGTTCGATAAGAATTCCGCGCTCCATAAGATCCTGAATGAGTTTTTGGACAGCGTCCATAATTAGAGGTTTTGTGACAAGATTATAAATCTAATTCCTGTTTGAGTTGCAAGAGTATTTTATCGTGTGTCGCTTTTGAGAGGGAGAGTGTTATCTCCCTTGTTCTTCCATACCTGCCCTTTGAAATGACGCTCGCGTTTATCAAACCCTGCATATCCAGCTCAGCAATGATATCAGATATTCTCCTTTGAGTTAGAGGTCTCACGCCGAGTTGCTCACAGATATGTTCGTAGTATTTTTGTATGTCTCCTGTAAGGACTTTATCCCTATTTCGGAGCAAACACAATACAGTATAAAGCACTATCTTGGAGTGTTTCGGCAACACCCTTGCTGCTTCACTCATCCTATCCAGATCGAGTTTCTCCTCCGCTAAGTCTATGTGTTTCTCCACAACCCTCTCATCACCGTTTCTCTCCGCTATTTCTCCAGCTATCCTTAAAAGATCGAGTGCTCTCCTCGCATCACCATGTTCCTGCGCTGCAAGGGCTGCACATTTAGTTATGGCAGCCTCATCAATCTTACCCGGGTTGAACGCCACCATAGCTCTATCAAAAAGGATGTCCTTTAACTGTTCGTAGTTGTATGGTGGAAATATTATCTCCTCTTCAGAAAGGGAGGATTTGACTCTGGCATCCAAATACTCCATAAAGGACAGATCGTTCGAGATACCAATAAGACTAAGATTAACATCTTTTATCGTTTCGCACATTCTCGTGAAGTTATAGAGAAGTTCATCACCCACCTTTTTCACAAGAGCATCTATCTCATCAAGCACGATAACAACATTCCCACCAATATTTTCCAGCGCTGAATAAAACCGTCTGTAAACTTCATCAGTCGGAAGTCCTGTTGCAGGCACACCCTCTCCGAGTAAAGAAGAAAGATAAGCCAAAAGTCTGTACTCTGTATCGGCAACTTTCTTCATTTTACAATTAACGAAAAGTACTTTCAAAGGAATGTTGTGTTTTATTGTGAAGTTTTCGAGATTGGTGGTGACATAAGTCGTTACGAGAGTTTTACCTGTACCTGTCAAACCGTAGATAAAAACATTAGATGGTTTTTCATTTCTAAGCATAGGTGCAAGAATTCTACTTAAAGCATTGATCTGTTCATCTCTATGGTAGATTTTTTCCGGTGAGTATTTAATAGAAAGTGCATCTTTATTTCTAAAAATAGATTCTTTATTCATAAAACTTTCAAATAAATTTTCAAGAGTTTGTTGTGGTGGTGTTGTGAAATGTGTGAGTTGTTTATTCTCCATACGAACCACACGAATTACTTGAACTTTCGGTAAGTTAAGGTTGTTGTTAGTAAAAAATTTAAACAATTCACACACCTTCTTTACAGAGACCCCTTTATTTCATGTGAAACTTCTTATTAAAACATCACCACAAAATATAACAATGTTATATAACAAAACTATATAATATACAATGATATTATTATATCATCCATATGAAATAAAGGGGTCTACTCTAAACATTTCAATCTTCGAATAATTTCTTCGACACTTTTTATTCTAGAAAGGATAACAGGTATGTTTTCAACTTCAGCTATTCTTCTACCTATACTATCTAATTTATCAATTTCATGGAACACAACAACACCCGGTCTTAAATTAGTAACTTTGATTGCTATGAATGGGGACCTACCGTGTGTAATGTTTGTGAATACTAGTGCCCTTTCTGTCGTTAATCCATACATCTTAACTAATTCTGCTGGTGATAGTTCTATTATAGCTCTCACTGAATCTATAATAGTATATCCAAAAATATACTTCTTAACATCACTATTGATAACAACATACCCATCTATAGTTTCAGCGAACTTTTCAAGAGAGACGGGTCTCTCGAATTCTTTCATACTTAATATAACATCACTTATTTTTTCCTCTGGGAATAAAGTAGAATACTCTTTTATTATATCCCCTCCTCTTTTTTCATCAATGTTTAGTATTGCATCAACAAGTTTTCTTATGAATTTAACTCCGGGAGATTTTCTTCTCCCACTTTCATAATCAGAAATGACGGATGGCATTATTCCCAACTCTTGAGCGAGTCTTCTCTGAGGTATTTTGAATATTGTTCTCCACTTCTGAATGACAACCCCTGGATCGTTAGAGAGAACAATTTCTCCAGCTATCTGTACTGCAAGCATTCTCTTTGCCTTTTCAAACGGCGTGTAGTTTCTTTCCTCCATACACACTCAAAATTTTATTTTAAGAACACTTATTTAAAAATTGAAATTATTATTTTATGTTGTTATGGGGTTAAGATCTTATTTAAGGGATGTAGTTGTTTTCTACATTTTTTATAAATCAACAAAATCTTTTTTTACAACTAAAAATCTAGATACAACAACCTACCTTTCTATTATTCTCTTGTTTTTCATAACTCTTTGGTTCTTATTGGAGAGGGTCGGAATACTACCAAAAACCACATAAAAAACTACACAAAATTGTTGATTTAATTTATTCTATTTTTAACTTATTTTTTAACTTATCTAAATCAACGAAAAAATAGTGTCCGTCTAATTCTTTTAAATGGTGTATTTCAACAACAAACAAACCAGAGTTCTTCTTTTTAATTAAGTATATTGGTTTGGCTCTGAACATTGAGGCCACATATATTAGGTTATTTACCTCATCCTTTAGTAAATATAACTTGCTTTTAGCCGTGTATTTACATTCCACAACTATAATGTTGCCCTCTTTCCCTGCAATTATGTCTGGCTTTTTACTCCCTGCGGAGCGTATGACGTAGTAGCCCTTCTTTTCCAGAAACTTCTTAACCTCCCACTCAAACTTATACCCCTTCTTGTATGACATAACACAGCACCAGAACCCTTAATAAATTTATCCCACTTTATCGTTATTAAAACTTCTGGTGGTGGTGTGTATGTTCAGGGAATATAAGGTCAAGGATATTATGGATACACAATTTGTGAAGGTTTTATCTGGCGATAAGATTGTTGATATTACAAAGAAAATGAAGGATGCCAACGCTTCTGAGGTGTTGGTCGTTGAGAGGGAGGCTGTTGTGGGAGTAATAACTCTCAGAGATGTTGTTTATAATATAGCTTCTGGTAAGAAATTGGAGGACAAGGCAATGGAAATAATGAGCTCTGAACTTATCACAGCAGGTGAGGATGAAAGCGTGCTTGACGCTCTTAAGAAAATGAGGAAATATAATATTGGCAGATTGCCGGTGGTGGATAAAAACAACAAGTTCGTCGGTATAGTGTCAGAAAGGACGATAATTAACACGTTCCCCTCTATTCTGGAAGTGCTGGAAGAGGAGTTGAAAATTGTGGAGGGGGGAGAGGGAGCAGGTGAAGAAGCACCTGATGAGGAAATAATGGAGGGGGTGTGTGAAAGCTGCGGGAACTACTCCGAAGCGCTAAGGTACAAGAATGGTAAATGGGTGTGTGATGTGTGTTACGATCAAGAGGAGTAATATTTTAAAAAATACATATTTTTATTTTTGACTGGTATTATGGCCCACACCCGTCAGCAGCCAGAGTGCGCCTCTGGCCTACGATGAAGCGCTGTGTTACATGTGGGCCATACTTCACCATCCAACCCAGAGCAATTCATATTCACTTCCCACTAACTTAAACAACATTTGTTTTCACAATGCACATGACGATACATGACGGTTCTTGGATGAATAAATGCGGTGGTGTGGGTGTGGGGTTGCTTCTGGGTTGGATCTATAAATAAAAAACACACAAGGTGATGTTCATATGGCTAAACTTGCTCAGACATCGGTAAAATATCTCATTAAAGCCAAATTCAAAGCCTCTGGTTATGTGGAAAGGCCAGATGTTATAGGTGCCATCTTTGGTCAAACTGAGGGTTTGCTTGGACCAGATCTTGATTTAAGAGAGCTACAACGTACTGGACGGATGGGGAGAATTGAAGTCGATATAACTTACGACAAGGGCAAATCCGAGGGCACAATAACCATACCCACCAGTCTTGATGTAGCTGAAACGGTTCTTATAGCCGCAGCACTTGAAACCATAGAACGAATAGGACCGTGTAACGCAAATATAAAAGTGGTTTATGTGGAGGATTTGAGAACTGTAAAGAGGAAGTACATCGTGGACAGAGCAAAAGAGCTTCTTCAGCAGGTTCTTGCTCAGCTCCCTGAACCCTCACAGATAACGGAAGATCTCATGCAGTCCGTCCGTGCAAATGAGATAACGGAGTACAGAGGCCTGCCTGCCGGTCCGGCGGTTGTGGAGTCTGACAAGATAATTGTGGTGGAAGGAAGAGCCGATGTGATAAACCTTCTCAAACACGGCATTAGGAATGTAATAGCGCTCGAGGGAACAAGCGTCCCTCAGACCATAATCGACCTTTCTAAAGAGAAGGAGGTCACCGTCCTTCTGGATGGAGATAGGGGTGGTGATTTAATCCTCAAAGAGCTTCTTCAGAAAGCAGATATAGATTATGTGGCGAGGGCACCACGTGGTAAGGAGGTAGAGGAGCTAACGCGCAAGGAACTGTATAAGTGTCTGCGCGAGGCTGTTCCGGTAGAGGGGATTGGAGGTCAGCAGGGAACGCAGTATTTGAGTGAAGTAAAGGGGTCGTTTACCGCAGACGGTATTGATAAAAAAAGAGAGAATACACAGAAATTCAATGAAAAAGAACAGACATTGTCGGTGGGTGTGCGGGAAGAAAGAAAACATACAAAACCAAAACATATAAGAACTGGTGAAAAAAAAGAGGAAGATCAGTCATCAATGGAGAAAAAAAATATCTCTATAAGGATGGAAAAAATTGAAGAAACCCACCCAGAAATAAAAGATATTTTTAAAAGAGAACTTGAAGATCTTGTTGGAACGCGTGCAGCATCAATATTCAACGAGAAACTGGAGTTTATCGGTAGAGTTCCCCTTAAAGAGCTGGAAAAAGCGCTTACCCAGGTGGAGAACGCAAGAGCAGTGGTGGTGGATGCTGATATAACTGACGAAATCTTGAGGGCGGCAAGCAAAGGTATATCTATTCTTGTGGGGAGGGAAGTAAAAACGAAGAGAAAAAGTAGCATAACCGTTCTGGGACAGAATGACCTGGAGTAGTCTATCTAATTTTGATCAGTTTCTTCCCTCTCCTTTTTCCTACAAGCACAACGGTCTCAACCCTGATACCAAACTTCCTTTTAAAATAGACTGCTGGTTCAAAAGCGACTGTCATGTTTTTCTTGAGCACCGCATTGCTGTTCTTTGTGAGCAGGGGCTCTTCATGAACCTCTAACCCTACTCCGTGTCCTAATGAGTGAAAATTGAAGTACGCTTCCTCACCAAATCCATAATCTTTGAGACATCTTTCCGCATGGTCACACAACTCGGAAATTCTGACGCCATCACGAGCGTTTCTGGAAAGTTCATGAAGAAGTTCAATCAAAACTTCTCTTATCCTTTCCAATTCCTCATCAAAAACGTACGTGTTGGTGGCATCACTACAGTAATTCCGAAACCTTACACCCATATCGACAAGAGCAACCCTTTCACACATTTTCCCGCTTTTTATACCATGGATGATAGAGCTGTTTTCGTCATAACAAACGAGAGGGTCAAACGCGGGATCAACCTGCATCTCAGCCATCCATCTCTTGAGTAGGAAATATGCACCCTCATCAGTATGTTTCCATAATGGTTCACTCTCACCCATTTCAAACAACTTTTCCAAAATATCACAGGACTTCTTAACTTTATCCACCTCTGCATCGTCCTTCACAGCCCTCATCTTCAGTATGAGTTCAGAGATGTCACGCATCTTACTGAGAGGAATTTTCATATCCCTGGAGAGTCTTGATATGGTGTGGTGGGGCAGTGAGAAATCCACGCAAACGGTTTTTCTGTTTTTGAGAAGAACAGAGAGCTCTTTAATGGAATCTTTTCCCATTTTTCTGACCTCTCCCTCAAAACCCTTCGGCACAAGATCCTCACAGGTTAAAAAAAGAACGAATTTATCATCTTCAGCGTCAGCAAGCAATATCGACACAAAATCAACGACCCCGGTCAGATAGTAAAAGTTGGGATGAAAATCCCTTGCATAAAGAACGGAGCAGCTTATTCCGTTCTTCTTCATTTTTTCAAGGAACATCTTCCGTCTTTTCAGAAAACCATCCGAACTCATAATGATCACTTTTTCCCATCACTAAAATCTGGACACTTCTTCACATATTCCTTTATTTTTTTCATCATGCCGTCTAGGAGATCCGGGTGAGTCAGTACCTGTTTCCCGTAGGTTTCTTTAATCCGGTGGTAGATATCGTGGTCAACGCAATCTACGATCTCAACCCCAACAGCTCTTGCCGCATTCATGAGCGCTCTGTAAGAAAGTGAATCCGGCTTGAGATACGCAAACCAGAGGATATAATTGTCCTTCTTCTCCCTTATATAATTCTCAAGCCTCTGCCTTGTAACCTCATAGTATTCTTTCTGAACTTCCTCGGTTTCTTTCCATTCCTCCCAGTCGTAGCTGTTGAAGGGATACTCGTTCTCGAACTCTCTTGGCACGACTCCAGCATTTGATATCATTATCTGGTGTATCCTCCCGTAGAACGACAGCTGAACGAGCTTCCTTAATATGGCTCTGTGGGTTGCTGACTTTGAGTAGGGCTTCCTGTAGGAGCAGGGGAGAAAGAGTGCGAACTTCTTGAACGAAGGGGGCTCGTAAACCTTAACTATATAGTCATGCCACAGGTTGAAGTGAGGATGTAGAAGGTACTCTCTACCGACACCCGTTAGAAATTCTCTTTCTTTTTTTGGGATCCTCGGAGGACATATATAATCCTCGTAGTATCTCTCTACAAAGTTCTCCCCAACCCCGCTGAGTTCAAGCGCTTTTTTAACTCTATCTTCAAACTCCTTTCTCGAGATTGGATGCCATTTTCCCTCGAGCCAGAGTTTGAAGAGTGCAGTTCCCGGCCTTGCATAGGTGTTTATGAGCACGGCTTTATCAGTATGATCTTTACAGAAGGCAAGTGATTTTACAAGGAGGGTAATATCGTCTTCCACAAAGGGCAGATTAACCATTAAATATGCCCTCACTTTACCCCCACAACTCCTTATTATCTTACACGCCTCCACGAATTGTTTAATGCTGAACGGCTTGTTTATCTTAGCAAGGATGTCATCATCAGCTGCTTCAAGCCCCATAGCAAACCAGAGCTCAACACCCTTATTCAATGCGTACTTGATAAGGGAGCAGGCTTCCTTCCTCTTTTCAATAACGAACTGAGGGACAACCTCGACCACCACAGAATCAAACCCATGTTTTCTCGCGATATCGATTAGCGTCTTCCTGAACTCAGCGGGAATTTGATTTTCATCGAGAAAGCTTCCAGAGTTAAAGAACTTCAACACTTTCCTTTCATCCTCATCAAAATTCGTCTTTTCCTTACACTTCTTTATTTTCTCTTCAACCTCTCTCTTGAGCTCTTCACAGCTCTTTCTCCCTTTCTCCTTTTGACCGAAAGGACAGAATATACACTTTCCCCAAAAACACTTCCCGCTGTAGGTGATGATAACACATTCAGCCATGCACTAAGCTAATCGCCAAACCTTTAATAATTTAGCAAAAAAAGCACGATTATGTTTGAAATAAAGGAAAGGGAAGGTCTTGCAAGAATAGGTAAGTTTAAAGTAAGAGGGAAAGTACTTGAAACACCCACAATTTTTGTGGTTTATAACCCGAACATACCGACGATCAAACCAGCAGAAATAAAGAAACTTGGTCTTCCGATCATCACGAGCTCCTATATCCTCTGGAAAACGAAGCGCGATGAAGTGATAAAGATGGGGCTCCATAATTTCTTGGGTTTCGATGGTGTGATCATGACGGACAGCGGAGCATTTCAAGCCTACCAGTATAAGGATGTTGAGCTGACAAACGAAAGCGCTATTGATTTTCAGAAGAAGATCAACACAGACATAGGTGTGATTCTCGACCTTATTGTGGGGTTGGGGGAAAACAAACAGAAAGCAAAAGAAATGGTCGATGAGACTATAAGGAGAGCGAGGAAATTGTTCACTCTCGGGAAGGATTCCACTTTATGGGCCGGACCCATCCAAGGGGGCAAACACATGGATCTTGTTGCCTATTGCGCAAGGAAAATGGCAGAGATGGACTTCGACCTGTACTGCATCGGCAGCGTGGTGCCTGCGCTCGATAACTATTGGTTTGATATAGTGGTCAACCAGATACTTACAGCCAAGCAGCAACTCCCACTCAGCAAGCCAGTACACCTTTTTGGAGCCGGACACCCGCTAATATTCAGTTTAGCTGTCCTCCTAGGAATAGACTTATTTGATAGTGCTTACTATGCCTTAGCAGCAAAACGTGGTAAATACCTCCTTCAGACAGGTCACAGCTTCAACATAAATGAGATGAGAGATGTCGCCTGCACATGTCCTGTATGCACATCTTACTCCATAAGGGAATTCACCGAGCGAGAATTGGCGCTCCACAACCTTCATGTCATTGCAGAGGAGCTCAAAACCATCAAACAGGCAATTTACGAAAAGAGACTGTGGGAGCTGGTCGAGCAGAGGATAAGATCACACCCCTCCATGATCAAAGCCTATCTCGAGCTAAGAAAATATAAGAAATTCCTTGATAAATTTGAGCCAGCTTCACGCCTTAAAGGCACTTTCTATTTTGATGATCTTAGTATGACGAGGCCAACCTTTAGATTGGCGGCAAGAAAAGCGAGGAGGGTAAAGAGTAAAAGAACGTTCCGCTGGCTCAAATACAACATACCTCATGAGTTGAGATGTACATATCCTTTTGCGCAGACGGTATTTCCCGAAATGACCTCGGAAAGTTGGGAGGATGAGGGGAAAGTTACAGATAGTGAGGAAGAAGCAATAGAAATAGTTAGGGCAGTTATTATTTACCAGTACGGTATTGATGTAGCCCCCATCTTTAAAACAATGAACCTTCACGTCGAGTTTTCCAAAGCAAGTGGTGCGATAAGGAGAATTTACGATGGAGACAAACTCCTCGGCACGATGAGGGCGCAAGATGGTCTTTTTGTCCCAACCCTTTACTTTTTCATGAGAGCGGAGCGTCTTTTCGGGGAGGATTATGTTGTGGTGGTTGATGAGGAGGCGGAGTCGTTCGTTAAAGAGGGGAAAAACGTGTTCGCAAAGTTCGTGGTGAAAAGCTCAGGCAAAATAAGGGTTGGGGATGAAGTTATGGTAAAAACAACAGAGAACGAACTTATTGGATGTGGAACGGCGCTCATGACTCCTGATGAGATGATGGAGTTTGAAAGGGGTGTTGCTGTAAACATAAGAGATTATCTTCACAAATATAGAGCTTCTTAACAACCATAATTCCATTATAATTTACTTCTCCTTCTGCACAAATAATATTTCTACTCATTAAGTTCATGTTCACGTCACGTGAAAAAATTATGAGTTCACCACAAGCTTTGGAAGAATTATCAAGAATATAGATTCTAACAAAGTTGTGGCCCTTTTTTATTGAAGTTTTGGAAAAGCAAACTTTCACATAATCATTTTTGTAGTTCTCGAGTTCACAGGCATCAACCACCTTCACATGGAAACGCCCAGCTAAAACACAAGTGAGGATGGAAAGAAAAAAGAAAGATACTAAAAGGAAAACATCAGTGAAGTTCACGTTTATCTTCACGTTTAATTCACCTTGAGAGATGGTAAACCTTTAATGGGAGGTATGTTGGTCCTTCTTGTCTTAGTACGCTTTCGTAAAGTACCACTTCCTTCAAAATGAATTTCACTTTTGGTATTTTGGATTTCTTCAGAAGTTCACGCAACCTGTTCTTATTGTGAACTTTCTTCACTCTAAACACGGTTATGTGGGGTATGTAATTTTTTTCCTTTCTGAACCCGATTTTTGAGATCTCGTCATCAATTTCACGCATCATATTTTCGAGCTTATCGTCCGAGCTTACCCCGACCCACACAACCCGTATGTGGTTCTCGCTGGGGAAGCATCCTAAGTCTGGATGAAGTTCACATTGAACTTCACGCAAGTTTCTAGATAGGTCTGTTAAGGCACGTGAAATATCCTCTATTGTACTCTCGCTTATGTTCCCGAGAAACTTCGCGGTTATGTGCAGGTTTTCTCTGCTTACGAACTTCACATCGGCAACTCTTTTAACTTCACGTGTATGTCCTCCTATTGCATTAAGAATCTCGTCCTTTACGCGTTCCGGTAGGTTAAATGCTATGAAACATCTTTTAGTGGTGTGCATTAAGATGCTCCACGTTCTTAAAAATTTAAATCTTACTTTAGTTTATAATCTTACTATCTTTATCCATTAACGTGAAGTTAATTTTAATTTCAGGTGAACTTCATGGAAGACGCGAAAGCTTCATGGTACTCTCGACTGGGTTGGGATGGTAATCCTTTCACACTGGAAATAAAACCTCACCTTTTTGTTGGTCACAGTAGTGAGGTTGGAAATCTTCTTTCAGGTATAGGGGATGGTGAGAAGTTCATAATCATAATCGGCCCCACAGGAGCGGGTAAGACAACATTGCTCAAATGGCTCTCCACCAAGTATTTTTCACTCTACTTGCCAAAACCTCCGACGACAAAGGAAGAAATAGTTGAAGTTTTTCGGGAGAGTGTCCTAAAACCCACCCTGTTGGAACGAATTTTTGGAAGAAAAAACCTCACGATCTACGACATTCCGGAAAGATTCAGAAAGAAATATGGTGGCAGGAAGTTCCTGTTGCTTGTGGACGAAGCGCACGAATCCACGACCGACATTCTTGAATGGTTAAGAAGCATTGGTGATCACATCCCTAATTGCATCGCGATTTTTGCAGGATTACCGAAACTTAAGAGCGAGACATTAAAGCAACTTGAAACACTCAGCCAGAGAGTCACGCTTGAAGTAGAACTCAACACCCTCAGCAAGGACGAAATGATAGAGCTGGTGAGAAAGAGGATAGAGGATGTTGGGGGAAAGGGCATAGAGCCGTTTACTCTTGAAGCCCTCGAAATGATCTACAGGATGACTGGTGGCTTTCCTAGAGAAGTTCTGAAACTCTGTAATCAGCTTGTAAATGAAGCGATAAGAAGGAACACATACGTCATAGATGGTTCGTTTTTTGTAAGTAGCGAAGAGAATGAAAGCTCCACAACCAACCCGGTTGAAGAACTGGAGGGTCTAACGGAAAAACAAAGGGAAGTTGTTGAGCTTCTTGCCAGAAAGGGCGCGATGACTCCGGCTGAAATTATCGAGCAGATAGATATGAGTTCCTACAAAACTAAGATGCATGCTTTAAGGGCGATGAACAACCTTCTCAGAAGGCTTGAGAATGGGGGTTTTGTGATGAGAAGAAAAAGGGGCAGGACATATGTTTATGACCTTACCCCGAAGATAAAGAACATCTTTGTTGAGTCGTAGGTGTTTTACGATGAAGGAGGCAATGGTTCTTTCTTCCATCTTTGTTATTTTTCTGGCAATTCTGACTTCCAAGAAGAAGGCTTTTGATCACATCGCGGTTTTGATCGCTACATTGTTTGGAATGGACATAATTTTACTTCGAGGAGTAAGGTGGTTTGGAGTTATGGTGTCTTTTCTTCTCATAGCTCTCTATGCTACCTACTTTGGAAGCGATAAGAAGGGAGAGGAGGAAAAGGACAGACAAAGGAGTGCTGACAATGTAATCTCAAACGGCATCGTAGCATTTGTGGCAGCACTTCTTAACCTACCATTCCTGTTTACCGGTAGCCTTGCAGCGGCGCTTTCAGACACCATCAGTTCCGAGATAGGTGTGCTATCTCGATCTGACCCTGTTCTCATCACCAATCTAGGGAAACGTGTACCTAAAGGAACGAATGGAGCCATCACACCACTCGGCATCTTTGCAGGACTATTAGGAGCACTTGTTTTTGCGATTCTTTGTTTCTTTTTTATGAACGAGGTAATTACCTTTCATCATATTCTCGCGATTTTTACTGGTGGCTTTCTTGGCGACGTGTTGGATAGTTTCTTGGGAATCTGGGAAAACGAGGGTGTACTCTCAAACGGAAGTGTCAATTTTCTAGCATCTCTTGCTGGTGGATATGTGGCCATGCTTCTTGCACATATTTAACAAAATTAATTAAAAAGTTTTGCATACATATTTCTGGTATAGGTGGTGTTTTATGTTTAAGGAGCAGAGGGTAAGGGCGCATGAAATAATTGGTAAGGTCGTCGTTAGCGATGAGACTGGCAGTAAGTTCGGTGTGGTGGACGATGTCACATTCATCGCGGATACTGGGGAACTCATCAATATAATTCTTGTGAGCCCTACTCGTGCCGCTAAAGAAGCTAACATACAACAGGATGAGAAGGGTAATTACATCATTCCGTTCTCTGCTGTTAAGAGTGTCGGTGATTTCGTCATAGTTAGCGAGAAGGATCTTTTCTGAACTTTGAACTCTACTTATTGTTAATCCCT
>WAPT01000012.1 GCA_015520605.1 Nanobdellati archaeon | reverse complement strand
TATCATTACAGAATAAATTTTTAAATTAATATTTTAAAATTATTTGAAAAAAATTCATACATTATTAAAAATTATTTTTAAAATTTGAACTTGCTGCCCCGTCACCCGATAAATTCATAAAACGCGAATATTGTGACGATAAGGTGGAAAGAAGGTTTCTAAAGAAACAGAGATAGAAAATAGAGACCCGTGTTTGAGACAGGTGTTTTGAAGAATGAAAAGATTAAAATCCAAGGAATCAAAGATAAAATTAAACGATTTACTCTCCAAGCTCTGGTGAATTATTTTTATGTGTAGGGTGACGATAGTTTAGGTCAATAGTGCTCAATTTTAGGTTGATGATAATTTTATAATCAGAGTTTTTATATCTTCTATACAATTCCAATACACATTGGGTGTACTGCTCTAAAGAATTATAAAAAATTTCTGCCACTTCGCACCATCTTTTTTTAATGTCCGTCCCACACACCTTTAACACTTCTTTACCTAATATCTCTTTACGCGCCGTTTCTATTGTTGCTTTATAAATTTCTCCTTTTACTTTAATGAACTCTTCATCCATATAAGGAATCGCCTCACTAAGTAACATTACGGCTTCTTTGTCATTTCTAAGTTTTTTGATTCCCTTTTGAGAAGCTTTTAAAGCAATCTCCATTAGAAGTATCTGTTCTATGCACGAAAGTTTCTCTAATTCTATTTCTTCCGGATTTTCATTCATTCTTTTTATTGTATAATACAAACTACGTATTCCATCAGGCAATTCATTAAGTGCTTCATACTCCTTCGTTTTTATTATATTGTCAATTTTCTCCAGTAAAGGACTAACAGGATGTTCCGGATCAGTAAAAACTTTAGATTCTAAAAGTTCATACATCCTGTTAGAATAAAACAGAATTGGAAGCGGCTTAACTATTTGATCCATGGGTGCCAAGTATATTCGCTCTTTCCAGGCCTCTAATGTGATGCACTATTTACTATATTTAGATTTCTACGTATTTCTAACTCCTCATTTAAATCTAAAAAAGAAATTATTAAATCCGAGTGTATTAAATCTCTGTTCATTGTTTCTATAATCTCATTTAACCAGCCTGTGCGTTCTTCAAATAATCGAATGTATTCATTAAGAAGTTCTAACTCACGCGGAATATCTCCTTTTTTCATTTTATCATCCATAGTTAGAGTGTAAGTTCTCTTTCTTTATTCCCATATTGTTTAAGGGCCATAAAAAGATTATCTAAATAAGCTGATCGTGGCTCCCCAAGATTCAATGCGTCATAGAAAGATCCGGGATCCCCTTCTTTTATTGTAAAAAGTTTTCCGATATTTAAAGTTCCAGTAGTGAACTGCATATCACCCTCAGACCCTCTCTGTTCCATTGTTTTTCTTATCAATTTTTCAAGACCTTCGTTATTTTTCGCTAAAATAAAGGCGGCAGCACCGTAATATATGTTTGTAGGAGCCGCTTCTCCTTTTTCCAAAAATTCTAAAACTTTGTATCCTATCTCGTTAAGGAATTCTTCATGCCCTACTTCTGCCGCCAACTGCAGTTTCTCGTCATTTAAATAAGTGGAAAGAGCTTGGGGAGTTCTTATTTTCCTACCTATGTCCTCTAAATATACTATTATTCTTTCTCGGGGGAGAGCACCCACAATCAGTTTTGTAGGAAACTGATGCAAAAGAGATAAAATGTTTCCAGATTCGCTCTTTTGTTTTATATAGCTCTTGGCTTCTTCTTCTAAATCCCTGATTAGGTCTTTATATTCTCTGGGATTTTTCGTATAGTTTTCTATTGCTGTTCTCACTACTCCGAATCTTATATTAACGGGATACTTTTTCAATTTCTTAAACATTTGTCGAACCTTTTCTTTTTCTCCCAACCTATCGGCGATATACACTGAATATATCACCTTATCTTCCTTTTCTATAAAAGTAGGTTTGAATTTACTTTTTTCAAGCTCCATCAAACTTTTATCTATTTCTCGCTCCAACTCTTTCAATAATTTTTTCAACAACTTGGGATCTCCATACGATAGATAAAAAGCTAATTTTTTCTTTGAATCATCAAAGCCCCTAATACTATCCACAGTTTCTGGATCTATCGATCCAGCATACTTCTCTAATTTCTTCGATACAAATTCGATTTTCTTCAATTCATCGGTTTCCTGCACAGATTGTTCTAATGACCAATATACATTTTCAAGATCCTCTGGTGATCTGCTTTTTTTATATCGGTCTATATACCCCCTTGCCAGCTTTTCACAAAGCTCTTCAAAAGATACATCGATATTAGCATCTTTGACCTCTTGATATAATTTCTTTAAAGTCTCTGGCTTAATCCCCATAATAGCTATAATTGGCCCTTCTACTGCAGTAATTTCCTCAAAAAAATTCAGCAAAAACTCATCATTTTTTAATAGACGTTCTAATTTCTTTCTCCTAAAATATTTTTTATTTTTTTAATCATCACATCACTCACGATCAGTCTTTGTCATACCTCGAGATTAGTTGATAAATTATAAACACTAAATAGTAGCTAAATTATTTAAACATTATTTTAGAATAATTTTAAAATGCATTAGAAAGAATTACAAAAAGATTTCATAAAAGGAGACACCAATCCCGCAACTTCCATCCCCTTTTGAAATATAAAAATGAAATCTATGGGAGGAATATCCTTATTATTTCAAGGCATCTATGTATGCACCAACCACTGTGGCAAAAAGCTTCTCTCTCAGTACAGGAACTTCATGCGCACCATAAACCTCTTCACCATTGGGAGAAAACGCCACCGCATAAATGTCCTGTGCTCCCTCAAAGAACCTGTTCATTTTATCCTCATGTCCGCTGCCTTTCTCTATCAGCAAAATTCTTTTATAACCCTTGTCCTGCACGTAATTGAGAACCGCTAAACCCTTTGGCCAGGGCAAAATATCAAACGAATTGTCATTATGTGAGGGCAGGTCGGGCATCTTCACGGGAATTCCGTTCATTTCCACTTCCTTGCCAATCTCCTCATACACCTCATCTAGGATGCTTTTGAGCATCTCATAGCTTACAGGGTTTTCATTTATGATTTCCTTCGCCTCCTCTAAAGAAATGAGTTCCGGTTTCATCACATTTCCGTCCAGTCTAATATAAATCGGATTGAAATTCAATTGCTGAGCAAGCTGTTTGAAGTATCTGCCGATATCATGGTTACTCGCATCTATATTTATGGAATCCATACGTTCGATCTTCAGTTTTCCCATTAACAGCTTGAGATCATTCTCAACAACACCCCATGGTGGATTCACATAAGGACAATGACACACTTTATCTGATTGGAGAAAAAAGACAGGATTATCAATTTTATGAACAATTTTCTTATAAGCAATTCCTGCAGCCTCATCCACGAATCTTTCCTGCTCATCAGATATGTTCTTTCTTTTTATCCATTGCCCTTCCTTCTTCCTATACTCCATAAAACCTCCTTCTGCAAGAACTGTGTCCACACCCTCTCTTTCCGCAACTTCCAGCGCTTTTTCCTCGTGCCAGCCCGTGGCCAGAACAACATCCATTCCAGCATCTCTCGCTCTCTCTACCACGGGTCTATCAAGTTTTTTGAAGGTGGACTTTCTGTATTCTGGTCCGGTTGATGTACCCACAGAAGTGATTATCGCATCAACCTTTCCTATTTTTTTCAAAGCAGTTTCCCATGTATCTTTTCTCAACAACATGAATTTTCGTCGTGATCTGTAGATTTTTAAGTTAATATTTTAAAATTTTTTTAATTCATTATTTATAAGATTAAAAAATATTTTTAAGGTTTGGGCTACTTAATCTTGTAGCATGACGCTTATTGTAGATGAAAAAAGAAAAAGGGCTTATCCCACTCTGCTGGCAGACGAGCTGATGCTGAAAGCCGTGTCACATCCGTTAAGAATCAGGATTTTGGAGTTGCTCGCTCACAAATCACTGTATCTCTCAGAGATAGCGAGGACTTTAAATACGAACGAGCAGAAGGTATTCTATCATCTCAATCTGCTCAAAAAAGCCGGGCTGGTGGTTGAGGATAAATCAAAAAGCCATGCGGGGCTTAAATATTTTAAGACGGTCAAAAAGGGGCTTGCATATATCCCTCCATACGTGAATTCATCCCTAGTAGACATCAAACTCAGTGATTTTATCCCGGTTCATCCTTTGCTCGAAGGCTTCATAACGGATGGTAGAATCACGTGTAAGATTGTGGTTGGAGCACCATTTCCGCACGGTATGTGGAATAAGGGGAGCAGATCCAATTACCTGGTTGCGGAAGTGGCGAGCGTCCTCGGAAGATACGGAATAAGTAAGGACAGACTCGCCTATTTGGATGTGGAACTGGATGAAAGTGATAAAAAGGATAACCTGATAGTTATCGCCGGGATGCATGTTAACACAATTCAGGAGGAGTTAAATCCCCACCTCCCCATCAGGTTTGATAAATATGGCACGAAAATCATATCCGAGATCAGCAGAAACGAATATAATGATGATGATTGTGGATTTGTTGTGCTTGCAGACAATCCCTTCGATCCAGAGAGAAAAGTGCTGGTTCTTGCCGGAATCGAATCGGTTGGCACAAAGGCTGCAGTTTTTGCCTTCAAGAACCACATAGATAAGATCTGGAAGGGCAATATGTATGATAGGGAAATGAAGGCGCGCGTGGTCAGGGGTGTAGAGAGCAAGGGCGAGATAAGAGAGGTTGTTTTCCTTGAATGAGCCTAGTTTAGCGTGTCTTACGGGAAAAGCTCACAGCAATGATGAGAGATAAACACAGAGCCACGCTGTCCATGAGGAAAGCTGTTCTTATGCCGTGACTACCCGCCATCATTCCTCCGATAAACGCCCCGGAGGCCACACCAAAAGCCGTCAGGAAAGTATCGAAAACAGCTCCGCCCTCCTCATCATGTTTAAAGAATCGCGTTATCAATCCACTCTTACCGCTCTCTGAGATAAGTTTGGCGGCATACTCAATTAGAAAAATGAAAAAAAGGGCGGGAAGTGTAAAGCAAAGAGCAACAGCCAGAGCCATAACGGATGAAATGCAGTTCCCGACGAGGAGGTTATGTTCACTTCTTCTTTTTTCCACAAAACGGGCAAGCTTCCACGAGATGGGTATGGAGATGAAGGATGTAACCGCTATCCACACAACTATATTGCTTTTATTCATACCGAACTCGTTTTTGAGAAGAAGAACAAAAAACCCTCTGTAAATGCCCACTGAAAACATAGCAAGAAATGCTACCGTAAGGAAAATCACATTTACTCCTTCTTTTTTCAGCGGATCAAAGATACTTCCGCATGAGGTTTTATGTTTTGCTATTCTTTCGATGGAAATCTTATTCCATTTTAGATATGCGAAGGTTATCGCGATGAGATAAACGAAAAGAGAAGCTACGAAAATTTCTCTAAATGAAAATGCCCACAAAATCAGACCACCGACGGTTGGAGCAAGAAAGTTGGAGTAGAAAGGAGCGCTGTAAAAATAGAGAAATTCCTTATCATAGGATCTGCTTTTATGCCCCATAATCACGCTTCTTACGCCTATGTAGAATAACGCCGCACTCAACCCGAGTTCAAGCTGCCATATGTAGAAGTGTAGCTGAGTCTTTGCAGTAATCATGCCGACGGAATAAGCCGCATATCCGACGATGCCAATAGGAATAATGTACTTCACCAGACAAGGACTGCGATGAACGATCCGCCACACAAGTAGGCTGAAAACAGCCATACTTATATAAATGAGCATGTACATCGAACCAATAACCGCAAGGTTGAACCCCTTTTTCTCGAGGAAAAGCGGATAATAAAGGGAGAACATCTTGTATCCGAAAAGCACGAGAAAGTGAGAAATGGAGGCATAAAAAGTTGGAGTTATCTTATGTGGAAACGAAACAGTCGATTTTTTGTGCATAGGACTTTGTAGAACAGAAGCGATAATAAATCTTACGGAAACGTCTCATTCTCGTGACCGCATTGCCGTGTTTAACGTAGTTCATTGACCCGCCGGCTTAGTCCCTCGTTCCCCATAGAATAAAAACCCTATGGAATCTAAACCCTATAGAATCTCACAGCAGGATCTAAGATAGAAATGTTCTCTTCAGGATTTACAACACAAGGTGTTTTATACCCACCACACCTTCCTTTTGGAACTCTGGCCGATACTGTTCCACTTTATTTTGAAACTTCTCCGGATTTCTACTGCAGTGTTCGACATAAAAACCGTTAACTGGATCGATGTAAACCCTACCCGTACTCGAATCCACTACGGGATGTCTCATGCCCCGATCACCCGTAATTTTGCTTTTCCAATTTGATTGCACGGAAAACTTAAAAATTATTTTCTTCCCGCCAGTGAAACTCTTGAGATATATTTCTGACACAAACACCCATGGCCTGTGTTAAAAATCATGTTTTAAAGCAGGAAAAAGCAGGAAACAGCACGTGAAATGTTGAAAGATTTTTATATTAGTTAATGTATCACCTTATGTTATGGATTTGTTCACCCTTCTGGCCGTAATGTATTTCGCAACTATTGTCATAGGGGTTGTGCTGGAAAAATTCAGAATACCTTGGATTTTCGGATCCTTTTTACTCGGCGCCATCTTGTCCGTCACACACAACAACTTAGCCAAGAACATGAATTACTTGGCACAGCTTTCCGAGCTTGGTATGCTCTTCCTTCTTTACATAATCGGATACGAAATAAATCTTACTGAGATAAAACAGCTGGGCGGGTACATAACCTCTTTAACTGTGTTCACCATTCTCGCAAGCAGTTTGGCAGGCACCGCACTGTTAACATGCTTTTTTCACTATTCTCTAAGTGTTGCTTTTGTCATTTCTCTCGCGCTTGCCACCGTGGGTGAGGAGATACTTGTTCCCATCCTGGATGAGTTCGGGATCACCAACACCAAAGTCGGTGAAGTTGTGGTTGGTGCAGGAACTCTCGATGATATTTTCGAAATAATTGCAATAATTCTCGCATCGTTCCTTGTTAGCGCCAACATAACGAATATCGTTGAGGAAGGCCTAGTTTCTCTGACTGTTCTGATTGGTATTACCCTTGTTCTTTTAAAATCACGTAAATTTATCGAGAAAAGAATACGTAGTTCCGAAATGAAATACCTCATACTTGGGTTGTGTATGTTCATCTTCTTCGGGTATGTTAGCATCGGTCAGTACGGGAGTGTGGAAGCAGTAGGGGCCATACTCGCGGGAATCGTGTGCGGGAACATCCTGACACCCAGCTTAAAAAGCGATATTGAAATGAAAGTAAGAGCCCTTACCTATGGGTTTTTTGCGCTCCTGTTTTTCTTTGTGGTCGGGGTCAGCATGGATCTGGGAAAGGTCGTCTCCTGCCCGATGCTGACACTTGCCATCTTTGGCGTTGCGGTCATTAGCAAGTATCTCTCGGTGATTGTGGGAGGGACAGATAGGTTGAATTTGAAAGAGAAGCTTGTTGTCGGTACAGGGTTATGTGTGAGGTTCAGCACGAGTCTCGTGGTTGCCAAGCTTCTCCTAAAGAATAGAGTTATAGATCTATCACTTTACAGCGCTTTCGTTGCCGCCTCTTCTCTCTCAACTCTGCTTGTGCCGTTCGTCTTTGCATCCCTCCTTACCCGGTGGAAGGACGAACTTATGGGGAAATGAAAGGATATATCATCCTTCAAACTTTTTAATAACATCTTCAAGAATGCTCATAATGTTGTCTTTTATTCTTTCCAGAGCCTCCTCGCTTTCGGCTTCAAACCTGCACTTTATCATGGGCTCGGTGTTTGATGGCCTTACTATACCCCAACCGTCTTCGAAATCCACCCTCACTCCATCAAGGGTGTTGATATTGTAAGCTCTTTTCTCAAGCTCCTCTCTGAAGGCGTCCATGATCTTCCACTTGTTCTCCTCCTTTACTTTAATGTGTATTTCCGGAGTGGTTATTGGCACTGGCAGCTTTTCCACAAACTTCGAAAGTGGCTCATCAATATTGCTCACGAACTCCACCAGCTTCATCGCCGCAAAAATTCCATCGTCAAACGGATAATAGCAGTAAGGCAGATAGATATGTCCAGAAAGTTCCCCGCCAAATACGGCATCGCGTTTCATTATCTCATCAACTATGTACGCGTGGCCCACTCTCGTTATGATCGGCTTACCGCCAAGCTCTTCAGCAAAATTGATCACAGCTCTGGATGTTCTCACCTCAAACACAACATAACCCTTCCTGCGCTCGAGAGCCTGCTTCACCAGCATCATCAGTATGTGATCTTGCGAGACCACATTACCTCTTTCATCCACGAGTCCCACTCTGTCTCCGTCCCCGTCAAACGCTATACCCAGATCCGCATTTTCCCTCACAACTTCCTCCTGCAGCCATTTCAGCGTCTCAACTTTGAGCGGATCCGCTATATGGTTCGGAAACTCTCCGTTCGGCTCTTTAAAAATTGTCTTAACCTTACATCCGAGAGCCTTCAGTATCTTTTCCGGAATGTCCGCACAAGCTCCGTTGCCCGTATCCACTATAACATTCAGCGTTCTCCCGAGGCTTATCCTTGAAACCACATCTTTCACGTACTCCTCCACCATGTTCTTTTGCTGAATGTTGCCTTTCTTTTCTGCTCTTTTTACTCTGTCATCAACCACCATCCTCCCGATCTCGTAAATTCCATTCTCGGCATATACTGGTATTGCCTTCTCTCTGGTCAGCTTGAATCCATTGTATTCAGGAGGATTGTGGCTTGCCGTAACGGCAACACCGCCATCGATGTTGAGCTTAACCACGCTGAAATACATGAGCGGGGTTGGCCCGTGCCCCAAATCTATGACGTCGCTCCCTGCATCCACCATACCTTCTACAAGCTTTTTTTTGAGAGCCGGCGTGCTGACACGATAATCCCCTATAACCCCGAGTTCCTTCGCGTTCAAAAACTGAGCAAAGATGTTTCCCACCTTATATGCAATCTCCTCATTCAGCTCATTGGGATAAACTCCCCTGATATCGTATGCTTTGAAAATTGAGGGTAAAGTCTTCATTCGACCACACCTCCAACCTGCTCTATTTCAAAAGATTATGGTCTTAAGAAAAAGTGAGAAAATAAAAAATAAAAAATGGGAGTATCACGACAGATGCGCCAAGGCGAGGTTATATCTTTCACTCCAGTTTCTCGAACCTGTCCTTGAACTTCTCGAGCACATGGGGCAGTGTGGTGTACTCCATCTCGTCAGCGCTCAACCTGTGCGGCTCAAAGGGCCCGTGCCTTCTTATGTAGTCAGCTATCCTATTTGCCATTTCTCTCGCTCTGTCGAATGCTGGGTCATCGAACATGTCTATCGGACCGTCAAGCAATCCGTTGCAAAGCTGGAATCCCGCAGATATAACTCTCGGTGGTCCATCAAACCTTGTTGGGTGTGCGTTTGTAAAGCCGACGGGCATCAGCGGGCCGTGGTGACTTCCCCTCATCCATCCGGCAACAAGGTGCGGAAATGCAAAGGGCTCAAGCACCTCACCAACAGCGGGGAAACCGCTCTGACACCTGACTATCATAACTGGATCGTCTTTGCCCACGTACCTTCCCGCCATTATATTCAATCTCTGAGTTGATGTGACGGCTGCGATCTCTCCGTCGCTCTTTCTGAATACTGACTTAATGACGTATCTTCCGGGCTGGCCTATCAGTGCAAGCAGGTCGTATGTTTCTTCAGGAGTTCTCAACTTTATTTTCCTGTGTTCTATGACATCGTGAACCTCAAAAACAAAGCCATCGTGCATTTTCGGGTCTATCACAAGCCCTGCTGTGTTGAACGGATCCGCGAACATCCTGAACAGCGGAAGGTTCCATGCCCCCGGCTCGGTCTTATCGGCCATGAACACGATCACGGGTTCTGACGGTCTTTCCTCAAAGCACATCTCCGCGAATCCAGGTCCCATACCCTTTATATTTCCGCTGAACGTGTCCTTGAGGAGATCCTGTCCCGCTCCGTATAACTTTTTCTGTTTTGCAACCTCTGTGGCGGCGAGAAAAGTCTCCCACGCGGTTCTGTGTATTTCCTCGTCTTCAATGAACCTCGTATGTGTCATGATCAGCTGCAGATCGTCACCGCATGCCATAACTCTGTAATCGAGTATTAGTCCCTCTTTCTTTTTCCCTTCCAGTATCTTCCTTGCTTTTTCCATAAGGGTGTAGTGCACGCGTGAGTGCCCGACCAGTCCACCCACATCCGCTTTTATCACAGATAGTGTTACCCTCATATCACCACCTCCTTAGCATTTGAGAAAACATTTGATAACGTTCTTTTTTCGGGGTTTGAAGAGTGCAACATTACCTTCATAGACCTTATCATTCACGCTGATTATTTTCACATTTTCAGGCACCACTAGCCTGCATTTTAGAGGAGGTAAAGATGAGAACGAAAGCTCAACCCAGTATGTGTTTTTGAGCTTAACCGCGACCAGATCGACACCCACACCTGCTATTCTTGCATTTTTTCTTCTAATGAACCTCACTCCCGGAGGAAAAGTTATGCGGAACGTGATGTGGTTGTTATCAACATCTAATCCTATAAGGTATCGGTCTATTATAAACGGAATTAGTGAAGTACTCCATAACTGTGCTGAGGCTCCAATTAACTGGCTACTTTCCGCATTCCATGTCTCGCCCACAAAGCCTATGTGGTCACGGTTAACATCGTGCAACAGTTTTCTCATAAGGATGATTCCGTGATGATAATCTCCACTTCTGAAACATGCGGCTGCACCGAGCAGTGTTGTGAACCCCCACACACTACCCCTGTGGTAGCTGTCCGGCTGGTACTTAACATCAACCTTGGAAAGAGTTCTTATTCCAAAATCGCTTTCCAGAACTTCCTTCATTTTACGAATGATTGCCTTAAGTTCGTGTCTTTCATACACACCAAAAAGCGCGGGAATAAGGCAGTTTGGGGTTACGGATGCGTCCACAACCCTTCCAAAGGAATCGAAGGGATACATAAAATCATTATTCCAGAACGGTCTAACGAACCTTGCGCGCACCCTCTCGTACAGCTTTTTATCTCTCTTTTTAAGTGCAATCATCCATAGTCCTTGTATTTCTACAGCGGTCGGACCACGAATCAGGGTATCCATCCATGTCTCGTTGCCTTTATGAAAAACAAGGTCGTCTTCAAGCTCAAGACCTGCCATCACCTTTTTCTCAACCCGTGAGACTTCTGGAAGAGGTTTTCCACAAGTTTTCTCGTACTCATCTGCAACAAGCAAGAACAGAGGGCTGACATCAGCGCCGTGGTAACTCACATCAATCTTATGTTTCTCGGGAACAACGACACATGGCACACGGTTTTTTGTGTGTCTTGCGAAAAATTGAAGCACTCGCTCAGCTTCCTTTTCCATTCCGAGAGTCAACAAAGATAGCACTGAGAACATATTGTCCCTGCCCCAAGCTTCGATAAACCAAGGAAGCCCCGATACCAAATAAACATTCTCATCGTTCTGCTCATAGATGAAAGAATCTATATTCAAAATCGAGATCTTGAAAAGAGTGTTTAAACTCTCGTCGTTAGTAAGGAAAACATTCTTCTCCAGCAAATTTAAAGTGTGTTTCACTTTTTCCTTAAGTAGATCGCGCCATTTCGCAATGCTCTCATCAAAAGAATCGATAGCTTCTTTCTTGGTAAACCCGGCTGAAAACGCGAATGGTAAATAGTACACCTCGCCGGGAGCCAGTATCATCCTCACGAAATAATTCACGGGAATGAAGCATTTTTGGAACTCTCCAGAAGGGTAGTGCTCCTTGTAGAAGTTAATAATATTATGGTCTATTTCCAGAGCCTCTTCAGCAAAATCCGTACCGAAGCAAGCATACAGATCATCCTCGGACTTTACGAGTACACATTTCCTTTTTTGCTCCACGGTGCTTTCATACTGCCGCAGGTTGAATTCCTCCTGCTTCCTCCTGATGTTTACGGCCGCTTCCAACATGACCTCAACTTCTTTTTCCTCTCCCGAGAGATTCTCGAGCCTCAGAAGAGTCACAAGAGCGCTTTTATCTTTCGGGATGAACAGAATCTCGGTAACGTTCAGATCCGCATTCCCGCTTGATTTCAGTTCATACCTATGTGCTGCAAAATAATAAGCGTACTTGAGTGAGGTTACGTTCTGGGGAGAAAGCCACTCGCCGTTGATCCTGAAGGCGAAATATTCGTAGAATTTGAAAGGAGGTTTCCATATCCCGCACCACTTGTTCACGAAACCGTTGTTGGCCGCCCTGTAAAGAAACAGTTTTCTGCCAGAGAGTGAGTAGAAAACATCATTAATTCTCTCGTCTTTTATCACGAAATGTGGCATCATGTTTTAAATGGTGGCTGAAAAGCTTATATAGTTAATGTTCGCAAAATAGTCACATAAAGCTCGGTTAAATTTCAAATTCCTTAGAAATAATGACAGAAAAGTGTCACTAAGAAATAATGAAATCGTGGTTTGAATGGAAAAAAAGGCAGATTTTGTCTTTGAAGTTTCCTATGAAGTGTGCAACAAGATAGGTGGCATTCACACCGTTATAGCGTCAAAAGCTCCTTTCATGCAGGATGTTTACGGTGAAAACTACATTACTATCGGCCCATACTACGAGGAGAAAGCGCGGATGGAGTTCGATGAAATGCACTGTCCTCATGAGTTCCTGCAGAGGGCCATAGATGAAATGAATTCCGCCGGCATTCCGTGCAAATTCGGAAGGTGGAGGATAACGGGCAATCCTTATACCATCCTTGTGGACTTCCGGCCCGTGCTGGACATAAAGAATTCTGTGAAGGGTATGTTCTGGGAGCTGTACGGCATAGACTCCATAAGAGCAGGCTGGGATTACGAAGAACCCCTCATGTGGAGCTATGCATGCGGCATGCTGATAGAAAAGATCCTGAGCAACATCAGGAATAAGGAAAGATGCTATATTGCCCTTCACCTTCACGAATGGCTCAGCGGCGGTACACTACTCTACCTCAGGATGAAAAAAATAGATGCTCCCGTTGTCTTCACAACCCATGCAACGATGCTCGGGAGGACTCTGGCACACCACCTGCCAAACTTCCACGAAATGGTGGAGCAGGGCCTGAAGGAGAACGGGAGGGTTGATGAAAGCCTCGCTTACAGGTTCTGGGTGGAGGCAAAGCACCAGACTGAAAAGAAGTGCGCTGAGTTGGCAACAGTCTTCACAACCGTCTCCGATGTTATGGCCGAGGAATGTCTATATATTCTCGGGAGGAAACCCGACCTCGTGCTTCCGAACGGGCTTGATATGAGGAATTTTCCCTCAAGAGAAGATGCAAATTTCCTTCACATTATAAATAAGCGGAAACTTATCGATTTTGTAAGGGGATACTTCAGCCCGTATTACGAGATAAACACGAAGGACACACGGTTCATATTCATCTCCGGCAGATACGAGTTCAGGAATAAGGGAGTAGATATTTTCATAAAAGCTCTGGGTAAGGTCAACAGAATGCTAAAAGCGGAGGGGTGCCGTACGGACTACTTCGCATTCATACTCGTACCATCCGGTGTGAGGGAAGAGAGACAGGACGTGCTTGAGAACATATCTCTTTACAGGGGTATAAAGGACTATGTTGAGGAGATCCTGAGAAAGTTCGATGATAGAATAATGGATCTCATAACGAACAGAAGATGTCAGGATATGACTTCACGCATGAAAGAATTATTCACCGAGGAGGAGTTGCTACAGCTGAGAAAGCTCTCCATCTGCTTCCAGTCGAGAAGCGACAGTATAGCTCCACTAACCCCCTTCATGCTCAGTTATGATGAGGGTCAGGATGCGATACTCACAGCTCTCAAGCGCGAGGGACTTCTCAACAGGAAGGAGGACAAAATCAAGGTCATTTTCTATCCTGCGTACCTATCCATAACCGACAGGCTTATGGGTATGGACTACAAGTCCGTCGTGCTTGGGTGCAGCGTGGGTGTCTTTCCATCTTACTACGAACCGTGGGGGTATACTCCACTTGAGACCGCCGCCCTCTGGGCTGTAGCAATCACCACCGACCTTTCTGGATTCGGAAGGGCGGTCATGAAGCTTGTCAAAGATAACCAGAAAAATGAAAGTGGTGTGATCGTACTGAGGAGGAGGGGAAGGAGTGATGATGAGGTTGAGGAAGAGCTGGCAGCACATATTTACAGCTTGCTTAAGATGACCCGCGAGAGGATGGGGAGACGTAAACATTATGCTGCTGAGCTTTCGAGGCATTTTGACTGGGGTGTGCTCGGGTGGAACTATATAAAAGCGCACAATCTGGCCGTTGAAAGGTCGATGAAAGATTAAATCCATCCAATCAGTGTATCTAAAATGGCAGGACAGGAAAACTCGCTTAAAGATCTGAAAGGGTGCGATAGAAATGGTCGATCAGCTTCTCAGCCAGAGGATAGCCGAAAAAATAATAAAGAGGTTAGGTATCGATGAGAGAGACATAGAGTACTCTAAAAAGCCCAAGACTGTCGTGCTCATCACTCCAGATTTCTTTCCGCGCATGAGCAACGAAGTATCTTACACCACAAAGGAGATCGCACAGCACCTCGCCACGAGGGGTGTGAACACCCACGTAATTTCGTACGATCCGTGGAAAGCAGGACAGAGGGAGGATTTCGGAGGCTTTACGGTTCACTACGTTACCAATCCCGTAAGGGCATACTCCCCCTTAACATGGACTCTCACGCTGTCCATGGAGGTCAGCAGAGTAATTGCAGACATATTTCACGAAGAAGGCAACATAGATTTGATCCACGCTCATGAATGGCTGAGCTTTCCGGCAGGAATACACCTGCAGGCAGCGCTCAGAAAGCCCCTCCTTGTGAATTATTATTCAATTGAACACATAAGAACTCCGGGCGTCTGCAACGGGTATACGGAAGCGGTTAAGCAAATAGAGTGGATGGCGAGTTATGAATCAAAGCGCATCTTTGTGAATCAGGACTGGCTTAAGAACTTGCTCCACATTCACTACAGCACGCCTCCGGAAAAGGTAAATGTGCTTAACCCTGAGGATAAGGAATTTGATAAGAAGATAATAAGGAACTATACCTGGGTGGTGAGACAATGGAGAGAGATGATAGAAAAATAACCGTGCTTCATATCAGCTGGGAGTTCCCGCCGTTCAAGGTCGGTGGGCTGGGTACGCATGTTTACCACCTTACAAGAGCTCAGGCAAAAGCAGGAATGGAACCCATAGTTCTCACGTGTGGTTTTGAAGGCAATTACGGAAAGGAAGAAAAAGACGGTGTTGTGGTGTATCGGATCAACGCGGATAACATTCCCGCCGAAGACTTCTTTTCTTGGGTGCTTCAGATGAACATGCTTCTGCAGATAGAGGCTGCAGGGATTTTCCGAGAGAATAGAGTCAGTATCATTCACGCTCATGACTGGCTTTCAACCACGACTGCAGTTGCACTAAAACACATTTACCGTGTACCGCTCATAGCCACCATCCATGCCCTTGAGAGTGGAAGGTATGGTGGGATAAGGGGTGACAGACAGGTACTTATTCATGATCTTGAAGGGAAATTGGTCTTTGAAGCTTGGAGGGTGATCTGCTGCTCCAACTTTATGAAGTACAGCGTTGTCAGCACCTTCGCAACACCCGAGGATAAGATCGATGTTGTGCCGAACGGTGTTGAAACAGCTGAATTTGACTCCCTTCAGTTTAACGAACAAGAGTTCAAGAATAGGTTTGCCTTGCCTCATGAGAAGATAGTGCTTTTTGTTGGCAGACATGTCTGGGAGAAGGGGCTGGACATTTTGATGGGGGCTGTGCCCATGATACTTGAGAAGCACCCTGAAGCCAAGTTCGTTGTTACGGGAGATGGTTACCACAGACAGCACTGCGAATCGTTGGCAAAGCAAAACGTCCCGGAGGGCAAGGTGCTCTTCACGGGCTATGTTGATGACGACACGCTCAAAAAGCTGATGAAAATTGCCGATGTCATCGTTGTTCCCTCCCGTTATGAGCCTTTTGGCATAGTTGCGCTTGAAGCCATGGCAGCAAGAACGCCGGTGGTGGTGGCTGACACAGGAGGCTTGAGCGAGATAGTGGAGCACGAGAAAACGGGTATAAAAGTGTGGGTGGAGAACTCTGAGTCGCTTGCGTGGGGTGTTAAATATGTGTTGGATGAGAACAACAGAGAGAAGATTATGAGGATGGTGGAGAACGCTTACTCCACCGTAAAGGAGAAGTACTCATGGGACAACGCTGCGAAGCTGACCAGAAAGATCTATGAGAGAGTGCTTAAGGAGTACGAGAAAGTCACATGGAAACCAAGACCCGAGATTTTTGGCAGGATGGATATGCCGATCGTGGGAATTGATTAAAGATCAAAAACCAAGACTGCTGGAAAGAGAAGGAGATAAAAAAGAAACTTCAGAACTCGGAGGTATTGTTTATGGTATCGGTATGCTTTTACTTTGAGGTACACCAGCCCAGAAGACTGAAACCCGGGTGGAAGATAAATTTGAGAGGAATAGATAGCTTTGAGGAGTTTGAAAAATGTGTATTTGATGACGCCACAAACGAAAAAATAATGAAAAAAGTTGCAGAGAAGTGCTACATCCCTGCAACAAAGCTGATACTATCGCTGGTTGACAATTACAGAGGGCAGAAAAAAAAGTTTAAGGTGACATACAGCCTGTCCGGGGTCTTTCTCGAGCAAGCAAAGCGGTACGTTCCGGAGATCGTTGATCTTTTCAGATGGCTCGCTGACACGGGCTGCGTGGAGTTCCTTGCTGAGACGTACCATCATAGCCTTTCCAGCCTGTGGATCGATAATGGACTGGAGAATGAGTTTGAGGAGCAGGTCAGGATGCATTTGGAACTGATAAAGGATGAGATAGGTTACAAACCGAGGGCCTTCAGGAACACAGAATTAATATTCAACAACCAGATCGCAAAGAAGATTGAGGAGATGGGCTTTAAAGCTATGCTTGCAGAAGGTACAGAATTTGTACTTAACGGGAGAAGTCCCGAGCATGTGTATGTGAGTTACGGGACAAACATTCCCGTTCTGTTGAGACACTACAGGCTGAGCGATGATGTAAGTTTCCGCTTCTCAGCAAGATGGTTTGAGGCATGGCCTCTGACCGCTGATAAATACGCGGCATGGATAGCCGCTTGCCAAGGAGAGGTCATAAATCTTTTCATGGACTACGAGACCTTTGGAGAGCACCAGTGGGAAGATACAGGTATCTTCGAGTTCCTCAAGTACCTGCCGTATGAGCTGCTCAAATACGAGCATGTGGACTTCGTAACTGTAAGTGAAGCCGTTGAAAGGTACCCCCCCAGAGGTGTGATTGACGTGCCGGGATGGCAGACAATCTCGTGGGCGGATATGGAGCGCGATCTCTCAGCATGGTTGGGCAATGAGATGCAGAGAGTGGCATTCAGAGAACTTGAAAAGATAGGAAGAAAGCTGAGAGAGTGTGACGTCCCTGCTGCGAGGAGGTTGTGGAGGTACCTCCAGACTTCCGACCATCTTTATTATTGCTGCACCAAGCACTGGAGTGACGGAGACGTGCACAAGTACTTCAGTCCGTACGGCACGCCGCATGAGGCCTTTGAAGGGATAATGAAGGTTCTCACCCACCTGCAGTACTTAATGGGGAAGGAGATGGAAAGGGCTAAAGATGTGAAGAAAAATGTTCTTCCAGCTAAAAACGGAAGCAAGGATGGAACTAAAATCAGGGTGCGGGAACCGATAAGAATCAAGAAAGGGATTAAGAATATGAAAGATTGAGGTCAGGTGTCTGTGCCGCATGAGGGGGGCTGTTGACATCCTCGTGTCTTCCGATGGAGAGTGGCTCAACATTTATATTTTTTCAAAAAAAGGTAAGGAGCACATTGATATTCCGTTCTTTCTTTCCCTGAATTATGATGGAGATGAGGTGCTGCTGCTGCCTTCCGAAGACATATGTGGTGGCGGTAGATCATTTTGCAAAAGTTCTGAAGCGTTACTTGTTCACCACTATTATTACTACCCGGCTTTTGAAGACGAGTGTGAGCTCAGAAGACTTGAGCGCGGAGTTTTTTACGGGAAAGTGAAACGATACATCAACTCGGGGAAAATGTTGAAAAAGATAAGCGTGATCGGTACAGCGGGCATTGTGGTTAAGACGGTGTATGTGAGATAATAATGATGATTCAGGACTGCTATAACTTAAATCTTTGTGACGTTAAATTTCGAGTATAGAAAGAAGAGGAGATTAAAATGTCCTCTGCACTTTGGCAACCATCAGAAGAGGAAAAATTTTTCAGATCTTTTCTACCCTACGTGCCTCCAGAGACCTTATTCTATAGAATAAAGGTAGAGGAAAATATAGAAAAGTTTGTTGCCTATTATCCAAAATCTTATAAGGGACCAAAAACCACACTCCAAAGCAGGAATGCTTACATTGGAGCATATACCGAGAAATGGTTCTCTAAACTGATTGAACCCATAGCCAAAAAGATAGGGTGTTTTGTAGAAACTGGTGTTGTGTGTGAGGAATTAGAACTCACAAAAAACTCTCCTGCGGATGTTGTTATTTGTAAAGAGGAAGGGAAGTTACAGAAAGCTGAGAATATAGTGATGATATTCGAAATAAAGATGTCTGTCGTGTGGAATTGGGAACTTATAGGAAAGGACGGTGATGTGATCTTGAAGAGGATAGGAGACTTCCATACTCACACCGGTAATCCAAGTTTATTGAGATCCGATACTATGCTAAAAGCTATCGGTAAAAGCATTAATATAAGAGTCGCAAGTTTAAACGCATCCAAAATACCGATTTTTGTTGTTGGGAACACTCCAATCACGAGAAATTACTATAAGAAAGTCGATCATTTAAAACAGTACGGAATCATACAGGGATTTATCTCCGTTAACACTAAACCCTCCGATGATGAAAACGATGTTCTCAATATAAAATCCACACCAAATGGCGGATTTGTCAGGATGGACTCTTATAAGGAATTAGAAAACATAATTCTTGAACACTTAAAAGAGGAGAGAGTTTTCTTTAGCGCTATGCTAGATAAAATCACACTTGGTAAAATCATAGAAATAGCTAATAGAGAAAAAACATACGAATCCAAGGCTATAAAATTCTTAAAACTGCTTAGAGGTGTCGAAAATGAAAACTAAAAAAACACTTACATCTGAATTCGGAGTTTCAGGTAGATATTCCCATGACTCATCTCCGTTTTACTCCAGAAACCTATATAAGGATTTTCCCATCAATATAGATGAAGATGAGAGATATATAGAAAACCAGATACCGCAAAAGCATCTCAATAGAATATTCTTAAAATCTTCTGAAAAAATGGAAGAATTACCCGACAATTCTGTTCATCTTGTTGTTACATCGCCCCCATACAATGTTGGGAAAGAATACGATGAAGATTTGTCTTTTAATGAATATCTTGAATTCTTGAAAAGAGTGTTTAGAGAAGTGTACCGCGTTCTTGTTCCTGGAGGAAGGTTTTGTCTTAACATAGCAAATTTAGGCAGAAAGCCATATATACCACTTCATGCTTATCTTGCTAAGATGTTGATAGAAAATATCGGGTTTGCTATGAGGGGTGAGATCATTTGGTACAAGAACGGTGCCGCAGGCTCTACAGCATGGGGGAGTTGGAAATCACCATCAAACCCTATCCTTAGAGATGTGCATGAGTATATTCTAGTATTTTCCAAGAAGAAAATGAGAAGAGACAATCCTTTAGAACGAGAGAGCGATCTGAGTAGAGAGGAGTTCCTAGAATTCACAAAGAGTGTGTGGATATTTCCACCAGAATCCGCGAAAAGAGTTGGTCATCCCGCACCATTTCCTGTAGAGTTACCGTATAGATGTATAAAGCTCTACACTTTTGTAGGAGAAGTGGTGTTAGACCCATTTATGGGTTCTGGAACCACAGCAGTAGCAGCAATACTCACCAGAAGAAACTTTGTGGGATATGAGATTAATCCTGACTATCTCAGGATAGCTAACGATAGAATCAGAAATGTGTTAGATAAAATTAAGCAAAGAAAAATAATAGAGTTTAGTACTGTGTAGGAACTTCTGAGTAAATTTAATAGAACTAATAAGGCAGGAGTAGGAGAGAAATGTAAGATAAGATAGAGAAAGAAACAAGACTACTCATACACCCACTCTTCATCAATTCTCTTATAATCAAAGATTTCCGACTCATCGAAGAAGAGCTTTATCTCTCGCTCCGCAGTATCTGGCGAGTCAGAAGCATGTATTATGTTCCTGCCGATATCCATGGCGAAATCGAACCTTATCGTACCGGGCTCCGCTTCCTGTGGGTTGGTTGCTCCAACCACCTTCCTGATGCAGGCGACGGCATTTTTGCCCTCAACCACCATGGCTACGATTGGCGCGGAAGTTATGTAGTTTATCAGGCTGTCAAAGAACGGCTTACCTTTGTGCTGAGCGTAATGCTCCTCAGCATTTTCTTTTGTGAGGTGGAGCATCTTCATAGCAACGATCTTTAACCCCTTATCTTCAAACCTTGAAATTATCTTGCCTATAAGGCCACGCTGCACACCGTCCGGCTTTATTAGAACCAGCGTCCTCTCCGTTTCCATAGCTACCACCAAGGCCATATAATTGAATATTTCTAATTCATCCTCTCTTCTCCGAACCTTTCCTCCTTCACATGAAGTCTAAGCATCTTTGCCTTTCTATATGCTTCGGTCCACCTCACTTTTACCGGGTTTCTCATTTGAGCGTTTCTCTCACATTTTGAGCTGCAATAGTAAAAGATGGTGCCGTCGTTTTTTACAAACATCGTTCCTCTTCCAGGAGGAATTTCCCTTCCACAAAAGGAACATTTCACCATATTCCCATCACCCCCTCATGGATTGAGGAGTATCGAAGTTTAAAGGCAAGTTGGATTGAATTAAGTGAAACCTAAAGATGTACGAAATCCTCTACTCTATGGTACCTACAGTCTCCATCTCCGGCTCGGAGATCATCAATATGTCACCCTTCCTTACCGGCCCGAGGACGTTTCTTATTATAACTCTGTCCTTCCTCGGACCTTCAAGGATCCTGCATCTTACTCGAGTAACGCCCTTTGAACCGCTTCTATCGATGATCTCTATGACCTCGACGGGAACCGCCATTTGTTATCACCGTGCTAAAGCTATCATTCCTCCGTCTTACCTCTAAGCTTTTCGACTTCTTTGATGATCTCTATCATCTTCCTTTCAGCTTTACCCGCATCAACAACCGCAACAGCCGAGGCGCTAACATCGATGCCTGCGGCTGCACCGAGCTCCTTCTTGCTCGGCACAAATGCGTAAGGCACGTTCTTTTCCCTGCAGAGAGGGGGCAGATGCATGACAATTTCCTCCGGGTTCACGTCCTCCGCTATCACAACAAATTTTGCAAAACCCCGCTCTATGGCCTTTGTTGCCTCGTTACTGCCTTTCTTGACAACACCACCGCTCTTCACGATCTCCTCGATAAGATCGTAAATCTTTTCAGCAACCTCGGAAGGAACCTGGACATCCACATAGCTCGCAGCCATACTCATCACCTCATCTCATCAGCTCATCCGATGTCATAATAAATAAAAAGAATAATTTTATAAAGATTGCTGACTTTTGTTAGCTTCTTCTGATTCTCAGTTTCTCCATTATCAGCGCTAAAGACGGTACCACGGTTATTGCCGCAACGAAGCACATGGCAACACCGTAGCTCATCATTACTCCGAGCTCCTTAAGCACGGTTATCGTGCCCATGCTCATGGCCCTGAAACCTATAAGGGCCGAGAGTGTTGTGATTAACATGGGGTAAAATGTTCTTGTTACGGCGATTTTCATTGCTTTTTCGGCAGTGGTCTTCCTAAGCTCCTGTTTGAACCTGTTGACGACCTGAATGCCAAAATCTATGCCTATGCCCATTATCATCGAGAGTGCGCCGGATGTTTGAGGAGAGACGCTGATCCCCATGGTCCCAAACATGCCGTAAACCCAGATTGTGCCGAAAAGGATGGAAAGCAGAGAGATCAGACCAAACCTTACGGAATAGAGCAGCAGACAGACGATAATGAGGATAGAGATCATGGATATGGATGATGTTTTTCCCATGATCTCCCCGATTCTGGATCTTATCTCCGTGAAATAGACCATGCTTCCGCCAAGTTCGGCTTCCATTCCCGGTGGAGGCGGAACGCTTTCCACAATATCTTTCACTTCATGTACAACTTCCTTTCTTTCGTTCTCACCCACATCCTGAAGGGAAAGGTAAATTATTGCCGTGCTTCTGTCATCGCTGACAAATCCCGTGAGAGGATCTATAGTCACGCATTTTTTCGCTTCTTCGTTGTGATTGCCTGCAATTTCCTTCATTCTCATCTCCATGACGAAAATCGCACTGGACACATTCTCGAGGGCATTTGAAATCATCTCGTTTCCTTTCGCAGTGCCGTTGACCGCATTTGCCATCGATACCAGCGCCTCCGACATGGCATCTAAAGATAATGCCATTCCATTCAGTGCATCTGCAAGCTCATCAAGTCTTTCCCCCATATTCTGAAAGCTGTCCGCGATCTCGTTCAGATCCCGCTCGAGTTGTGATATCATGGAGAACATCGCCTGCTTTTCCTGTGGAGAAAGAGTTGGAGATGTCGCCACAGTATAGTTAAGCATGTAGAGCTGAGTATACGCATTCACCATAGCATCCAAACTGTAATGACCGTTTCTCATCCCCTCACTGATCCTCTTCAGGGTCAAGCTCACTCCCGAGATGCCGGCAGCTATCCCTGTAATGCCTGTGCTTATGTTTCTCTGAGCTGAAGCAAGGGATGCCGAATTCTCGGCAATGATCCTGAGTGCTGAGCTGATGTCTCCACCTGCGCGTCCTCCACCCGCCATTCCGGGAGGGAGGCACACCTTTTTCGAGTTTTCGATAACTCTCAACACATCCCCCGTTGTTGGTGGTATTGTGCTGTTGTTGTGAGACATCACGAAATCCACTATACTATTTGTGCTTTCCACAAACGGAAGGGTTTTCAGCTTCTCTTCAAGGGATGCCATGTACTTCAGGGATGCTGGAGAGAGTATATCATCAACTCCGCCTCCATCGGCCCTGATGACAATATACATAGTAGATGACGTTCTACCGAACTCATCCCCTATCCTGAACATCGCTCTGATTTCTTCAACGCTTTTGGGAAGTGTCGACTGGTAATTCATAGACTTTGTGTGGACTCTCGTGCTCATGACTGCCATAATCACGGTGAACACCAGGATAACAGCGAGCAATAATTGCGGCTTTGTTGACACGAATTCCGCATACGCTTCGAGAGCTCTCTTCATGCGATTTCTCACGCTCATCACCTCATACCTCCCTCCAGAATATCTCTGTCAGTCTGCTCTCGAGCATCAGGAGACATGGCAGGAACAGGATTGCGATGATCAGCATACAAGAGATACTCGTGGCAAGAGCTATACCGAGTAGCGAAAGCATCGGAAATGCCGCACTGAGGAGAGCAAGAAATCCCGCGATGGTTGTAATACCGGATCCCATTATGCTTGACCCGACCGACGGTAAAGCGATAAGGAGTGCCTCTTTGGCACCCTTACCCTTCCTTATTTCCTCCTCGAACCGCTCAACCATGAAGACCCCATACTCCACTCCCAGACCGAGGACCATAGCTCCTATTCCGATGGTGACGATCGTCAGCTCCCATCCCGTGAGGGAGAAAATACCACCAGTCCACACAACACCCATCATAAGGGGAAGGAATACGAGCACAGCCTGAGTTACGCTTCTTCGGAGAAGTACGAGCAGAACGAAAATTATCGCGGCTGCCACGCTCAGGGTGTAGATCATATCGTGAACCATCAGCTGAAGAATCCTGTACCGCATCGGGAGGTTTCCGGTAACAACATACTTCACGCATGGGGGTTTTTTCACACTTCCGAGAAGTTCATGAACTCTTTCCACATTTCGTTTAAGGGATGACTCGCTGGTGCCCATATCCATTCTGACCAGCATGAGCGTGGCCGTTTTATCGTGATTGATTAGGTTTTTAAGTCCAGAAGCGTGTATTACATTTTCGATCAGGCTCTGGTTGTACGGTACCATCCCTGCAAGCTCGAATGGCATAGCTATCGACACCACGCTCCTGACGCTCGGGTCCTTTTTGAGGCCGCGGGAAAGCTCGAGGAGGTAATTGACAACCCGAGGATCCTCAATGGTCTTGATATTGGTGGTATATTTGCACTCATCGTCGAGCTCCACAAGAACAAATAGTGTGTCAGTACTTCCGAAAACGTCCCTCACATCATATTCAAGCTTCACGCTTTTCATATTCTGTGGCATCAGCTTTGTGAAGTCCGTTTCCATCTTGAGAAGTGGAAGACTCAGAGCAAAAATGGTTGTGATTGCAATCATAACGACGATGATATAAGGGTAGTATTTCGCCTCGAATTCCGCTACTTTTCTTAACACTCTCTCGGTCGGTGTTTCCCCACCTTTTCCTTTACCTTTACCGGGCACGACCATCACACCTCCATCCTACTGAACCTCAAGGAGCTAAGGAACAGCATGCCCATGCTCGCGATGAAAATAGTAACAACATCAACGGCAAAGCTCAGCTCTCCGAATCCGATCAGCAGGTGTCTTATGCCGTCCACACCGTAGGATACAGGATTGAGCCGCAGCACCGCTTTAATCCATACTGGAGCTGTGCTGTAGGGAATAAAGGCCGTGCTCAAAAAAACGATCGGCATAATGATGAGTGTTTGACATATCTGAAAGCTCTCTACATCCTGAATCACCGTGGAAAGAAAAATGCCGAGAGCCGTGGCGAAGAGACTGAGGAGGAGCACCGCAGGTATGGATGCAGCGAAAGAGAAAATACTGCTCCTAAACCCCATGAAAAGTGCTAAGGTATAGATAATAACCGCTTGGATCAGTGAGGTCGTCACAGCCCCGAGAGTTCTTCCAAACACTATTGAGAGTCTGCTTACCGGGGCTATCAGGACCTCTTTCAGAAAGCCGAACTGCCTGTCCCAGATGATGGACACTCCCGCCATCACCGAGCTGAATATCACGCTCATCCCTATAAGACCGCAGACCAGAAAATCGAAGTAGGTTATTCCTGCCGTAATGTTTCCGTGCTTTCCAGCGTTAATGGAAGCTGCAGCATTCATTGGCATTGCTCTGCCAATACCAATTCCGAAGGCTATCAGGAACAGTGCCGGTTGTAAAATGCTTCCGGCAACTCTGCCCTTTGTCCTCGCGAACCTTTTGATGTGTCTCATCCACATAACATAAATTGCCTGCAACTCCCTCAGGAAGCGGTTGCCTTCACATACCCCCTCCATAACCATTATCACCCGACATGCATCATTCTCCGCACCACGAACCCACCAATACTATGCCCGCTACCGCCTCCATCCGTATCTTCAGTGAGTTCCACGTAAACATCCTCAAGCGATGGGAATTTCATCCTCATCTCAACAACCTCCACTCTGTTGAGCAGAGTGTTCTGGATCTCCCTCATCAGCACGATCTCATCCATATCCGGGTGCTGCACCTCCACATCCCTATCGCGCTCGGTGATAATCCTAATACCTGAAATGTTCTCGATCAGTCTAAGGGCCTTTTCCTTCTCCTCCAAGCTGGGAAATGATATGAGAATGCTCTTTCTGCCGAACTTCCTCTTGAGCTCATCGCACGTGCCCCCTGCGACGATTCTGCCCTTGTTCATTATGGCGACCTCATCGCACAACCTCTCAGCCTCTTCGATGTAGTGCGTGGTCAGAAAGATCGTGAGCTTTCTGTTTTTTCTCATCTCCAGGATGTAGTTCCATAACTTTCTTCGAGTATGAGCATCAAGTCCAACCGTAGGCTCATCGAGAAATAACACATCCGGGTCATGCATCACGCTTCTCGCTATCTCCAGCTTTCTTCTCATCCCACCCGAGTAAGATGCCACAAGTCTGTCGAGCTCATCTCCAAATTCAAAAAACTCTGACAGCTCTCTGATCCTGCGCTTTATTTCTTTTCCGTCCATCCCATAAAGTCTTGCATGATATTCGAGATTCTCCCGACCGGTAAGTTTCTCATCAAGAGCAGGATCCTGAAACACAACACCTATTACCTCTCTAACTTTCGAAGCCTCTCTGACAACATCGTATCCAGCAACAGTTACCTCACCGCTTGTTGGCTTTAGGAGGGTGCACAGAATTTTTTGTGTTGTCGTCTTGCCCGCACCATTCGGCCCTAAAAACCCGAAGATAACACCCTTCTTAACGCTGAACGAAACGCCGTCTACCGCTCTCATCCCATTAGGATAGACTTTAGTTAGATTTCTGGCATCTATCATCATCTTTCCTTTCCCCTTCATTTTTCAGCACCACAGATCTTCTTTGATCCTGCTTTTTTACTCCTCACGCTTCTGATTTTTTCCTCCGCATCTTGGAGTACCATCTCTATATTATCTATATCGGCATCCGTGCTTGAAAGCGCAAGCATAACGTTTTTGACGATCGAATGAAGCAAATCCAGTATCCTTTCGCACCTTTCCCTGGAGGGCATCCCCTCTTTGCTCATACTCTCAAAAATATACCTGATCTCATCCGCGTTCATTCCGGTTGACAGGCCCAGCATCTGATACACCTTATCTCTCAGTTCGTCTCTGACCCTCGCTATTTTCTCCGCAAGCTCCATACCTTTGGCTGTCAGCGCATACACCTTCCTTCTGGGGCCCTCTTCCCTTACTTCTATCAAGCCCTCCTCCCTCATCTTTCGGAGAAGCGGATAGAGCGTACCGAAAGACGGTCTCCAGAATCCCGTTTCTTTGAATATCCTCTGCCTTATCTCGTAGCCGTGTGCCTCCCCCATGGATAGCGCATAAAGTATGTGGGCCTTGAGGAATCCCCGGGGAATGATGATGCGTGAGAGACTAACACCCGCATCCCCTTTATTATCAGCTTTTTTAGTATTATCTCCTTCCATATCGACTCAACTCCGGGCACACCAACCATGAACGAGAGGGGCGTCATTTTTTCTTATTTTTTCTCGAGCTCGTTCCGTAGAGCAGAACCACGATGAATGCGCAGACGAGCAACACCGCTGCAATACTATGATAAATCCTTCCTTTTCTGCTCACGACAGTTATCGTGATGTAATCGTCCCTTGTGACTACGTTATTGCCCGCCAGATACCTCAACTCGATTCTCAGTTTGTAGTCCTTGGGCACGGCATTGTCGTCCACGGTGAAGGTGAAGATCGCCGTGCCGTTCTCTCCTTTTTCAAGGGTGCCGACATAGTCGTACCTCGAATCCAGCGAGATCGGTACGAGTGAGTTCTTCAACACCCTCAGGGACACGCTCTCGGCTTTTTCCTCGCCCACGTTTCTGACGAGGATTTTCAGCTTTCCCTCACTACCCTGCGGAACAGGAGATGGCTCGGTGGTGTATTTCGTGATAACGACCTTCGGATAAGAGGGTATTTCTATGGGTATTTTCTCCTTTATAGTCTTCTTATAGATTTTACCGGCATACCTCTCCACATAATTTAGGACGAGCGTCGCGTTGTAAACACCCGGAGCAACTCCGGCATCGACATCAACGTAAAAAGTCGCTTTTTTATTTTCTCCCTCCTTCAGAGTTCCGAGACCGACCAAATCGCTGTAAGTGTAAGACGGTTTAAACCCATCGGGCAAAACGAGTTTTGCAACTACCCCGTAAGCTGGTGCGTCTCCAACATTCGCAACACCAACTTCTATTGCGTTTTCCTGCGTATCCGGGATCAGTCTCGAGGGCGAGCTTGAAAGTTTGGTGACTATGAGTTCCGGTCTGTTAACCTTCACATAGATGGACAACTTTTTCTCCACCCAGATCGCACCGTCGCTTGCGGTACACCTCACTTTTAGTTCCTTCCACCCTTCGTTGGCCCGGGGATCAACACTCAGCCTGAACTGGATTAGAGCGTCCTTACCAGGTATCAAGTCTCCCACATAATACGTTGCGTTCTCTTCCGGTAGCAGGTAAAACGGAAACTCCTCCAAGAGCTGACAGCTGACTCCACTCGCATTTTTATCTCCCGTGTTCTGAAGAAGTATCCAGAGGTTCAGATCCTTGCCCGCTTCAGCAGGATATGGCAAGTACTTAACTTCCACTACATTCAGGTGTGGTTCAGCGAACACAGTCGCGCCGGTTACCGTCAGGAAAAAACACGTAGCGAAGAGAAAAGCACAGATAATTCTGAACATCCGCAGTCCTTCCGAACCCCCACCATAACTTACATTTTCCATGCACACCACCCCAAACATCTTATTTATGCGCCTGACCACACGATCAAACCAACAAATATATCGATTCGATATATTTTTAAATCTAATGTCGGCACAGAAAAGCAACAGGAAGCATGAAAAACGAAGTAACCCGCACCGAGTCTCTCACTCTTGGTGGTGCCGATGGCAACAGCAGACTGCAAGATTGCCGAATTCAGATCCTTTCGTCTGGTTTTAATGGTGTTTTCTGTGGTTATGGTCGGTGTGCAATCCTTCATATTCGCATGATCTTGATGAGCGTCTCGACTCTCTCCTCCATTCTCTGGAGATGCTCCACGCACTTCTCAAGCTCTTCCACACCCTTCGAACGTGTACTCTTCATCTCCCTTATAAGTGCATCAAGATCTCTCGTTACCTCGCCTATCTCGTTCAGCATTCTCACAATCTCTCTGTACCGTGTAAGGCTAACGAAAACCGGCCCTTCGACCTCAACAATCGATCTGGAGGTGACGAGCTTCTCACCGATTTTCTCGCTTTTGCCAGCTTCCTGAATGGCGAGCACTTCTCCTTTTCCATCCGTCACAGTTTCCTTCCCCTCGACATTCACTCCATCCAGAAGTATCTCCTCGCTAACGGGTTTTAAATCCTCAATAGGGGAAGGTAATTCCGGGGCTTCCACTTCCACCCCCTCTCCCTTTACCCCATCGCTTTGCATATTCAAGGCACTATGGGGCAGAAATTGTGGTTGTTGAGAATGTGCCGATGACGTGGGGGTCCTTTTACCGCTCGAAGCGAGCTCCTCCAGCTTATTATCATCAAGATCCACATACTCTTCAGTCTCAGAAGGAACGATTTCGATCTTTTCTTTCTCGACATTAATTGTTCTCAGTTTCGCGGAGTTTCCGGTTTCACCCATTTTCCCCCCTGCCTTTTCTGTTTTTTGGGTTTTTTCCTCCGCGGCTGGAGGCGCTGGAGAAGCGGCAGGTTCCCTTTTATGTTGGGATGTGAGATTTTCAACATTAGAAGCAATTTCCTTCAACTCTTTTTCCAGCTCTTTGAGCTCATCATCAATACTTCTTTTTGTTTTGGCGGGCATTTTTTCACCTGTGTGTATAATATGCGAGCAATTCTTTATTAAGTTTATCATTGCTCTCTATCCTGCAGAAACCGAAACGCTCGAACTGAACCACTTCATCACTCTTGAGTTCGGCACAGTTCAGCTCGGCAAGACCCTCAACCACGGACGCGTCGGGCATTATTACTTTTAACTTTATGTTTTCGTCGGTGGGCACCCACTGAACCTTTCTAATCTTTCTGAGGTCTACACCACCATCACCAATACTTCCTACAATCAGAGTATCATCTTCCTGATCAACGAGCCTTATGTTAATGAAGTCCTTAAGCCTTATCATTCCCTCCTTCCGCAGGATTTCCGCATCTTCCCTGCATATGTAGACTTCCTTACTAACTCTTATCTCTCTGTAACCCCTCTCCCTAAAGTCAGGATGGAGAGGGACTCTAATCGTTGTGGGTGATGTATTTATTATGGACACTTTTACCGGGTCGTGAACGAAAAAGTACCTGTTGGCTATCGGATCTATAATCCTTCGGTTCTCCTTGTAAAGTGCGTCCACCGGCACGGTTATATCTGCTTCACTTATCCCCACCGAAAGTACGAAGTGCCTTACAGCCTCGGGCGTTATGCCCCTTTTTCTTAAAGACTGCATACTCCATGTGCGCGGATCATGCCACCCCATGAACTTGCCCTCTCTTACCTCCTTCTGGAACTTGCTCTTACTCAGCTTTATACCCTCTATTCTCATGAGTCCCGTGTGAATTATCACCGGATGATTCCACCCGAATATCTCCCAGATGAAGCGCTCCATTTCCGTTTCCATCATCAGATCCTTGCCCCTCACGATGTGGGTGATGTTGAGCAGGTGGTCGTCGATAGCCCAAGAAAACTCAAGCAGCGGCCATACAACGTATTTTTTACCGACACGGGGATGTTCCTTCTCGCTTATTCTCATAAGTACTCTATCTCTAAAAGCTGGGTTTGGATGTTTCATATCCGTCTTTATTCTGAGGGATGCCTCCCCCTCCCTATAATGGTTGGATAACATCTTTTCAAAATACTCAAGATTCTCCTCGATACTGTGGTTCCTGTGCTCGCACTCGATACCCTTTCTCCTGTTCTCCCTCAGCGTGTCAACATCACAGAAGCAGACATAAGCCTTGCCCATTTCTATCAGCTTCCTTGCGTACTCGTAATATATCTCAAGCCTATCAGACTTGTAAACCACTTCATGCCACTTAACGCCAAGCCATTCCAGTCCTTCAGGAATGAGATCGTAAGCTTCTGGATCTATCTCTTTTCCGCCACCTCCTATCGTGTCATCAAAAACAAGAATCAACCTGCCTTCGTACATCTTAACGTATTCATCATTAAGTATGAAGGGTCTCGCGTTGCCGATGTGAATCGGCCCAGAAGGAAACGGGGCTATTCTCATTACAACTTTGCCTTTCTCGGCTTTTGGCAAAGGTGGTAATTTTGGCTCCTCTTCTTTCCTCTTTCCTTTCTCTTCCACCACAACTCCGAGTTCTGATGCTAACTCCTCCATCTCCTCTCTGCTCATGGAATTGACGCGCTGCACAGCTTTACTTACAGCTTCCACCACAGCCCTTACGTCTCTTTTAAATTCGGGGTTCTCTCTGAGAATCATCCCGATAACAGGTTTTTCACAAGCTTTTCCATCATGCTGAAGAGCATTTATGAGAGCCATCTTTAATGCCAGTTCTTCGAGTCCGGTCATGTTTGTGTTATGAGAAGCAATATTTTTTAAAGAAACTGCCAAGCGTGTTACATAGCACATCCTTTTCGCTTCATCCGGACATGAAGAGCAAGCCCGCACCGATCACTACAAGAGTCATCATAACAATCGATACGATCACGCTTGCAACATCCATGATAGTGACTTTGGTTGAAGGCAAATATAAAGTTTTTTGATGAGTGTGGTGATAACCACCACAACCAATCTTTGGTGAAAGTTGGTTCAGAATGCAGGAAACATAATAAAGTCAAATATTTAGCCCTAACGATATGTTCCCTTCATATCATCTCTCCTCCGGGCCCTTCCCGCCAGTCTTTCTCCAAAGATCTTAGCGTATCTCTTTATTAGGCGACTTATGATCTCTTCATAGTTTACGGGAGATTCTGTACGGTATTTGATAGTGAAGTCTCTTTGCATAAACATGCCGCTTTTTTCCAGCACCTCGTTTGCTATTCTCAAAGCTACCGGGCCAGAAATCTCGTAGAAGAACTTCACGATATCGATTATTAGCTCTTCTTCCTCTCTCTCATGCACCCCGCGCGATTTTATCGGTCTGGCCATCCATTTCTGAACGGGTGCACTTCTGAGGCTTTCGCTTATGCTCTCGAGTAGCTTTGGAATGTTTCTACTTAACCTCTCTCCAAAAATTTGAGCATAACTATCCACCAAAATGTCTACTAACTCTTTGTAGTCCACATTCTCAACTTCACCTTTTATGGAAAAGTCTCCCCCAACCACCACACCTCTCTCTTTTAACGCCTGATTCGCTATTCTCAAAGCTACCGGGCCAGAAATCTCGTAGAAGAACTTCACGATACTTTTTATCAACTTCTCCTTATATCTTTCGGATGTCTCTTGCAGCTTTTTCCCGCTAATGGCACAGTAAACTTCATCAACAAGAAGAATTACACCGCGGTTGTGGGGTAGGGCTTTCCCCTTAAACTGCCATCCCACCATACGCGTGACCGGCAGTGCCTCAATTTCCACGCAGCCAGAAACCTTATCCTCAATCATCTTCGCGTACTGACACACTATAAAGCTGGCTCTACCCCGTATTTTCGCATTTGTGGGTATGAAAATTCTGTTCCTCCCTACAACTTTTGCCTCTCTTATGAACAAAGTCTTGTGTGTACCATTTTCCCACCAAGAAAGGAGATGGAAATTAAACGGGATGGTTGAGTGAAACAGATCGCTACGGTTTTTCTCTATCAGTTGCTTCATTTTCTCTGTTATGTTTATCTCACTATCCACACCCTTCGCTTCGTCTTCCAGACGTCTCTCTAGTATTTTCTTCAGTATGTCAACCTCCATTTTCACCACGGCTTTTCCACATTTATCTCGTGAGGTTCTATCACCAGCACCTCCCTCAACTTGAAACCTTCGGGCATTACGAGTTTTATGAGCTTTTCCATATTTTCGAATTCTTCACCGTCGGATTTCAGTTCGCACACCCCATCTATTATGTAGATCTTGGGTTCTCTTGCTGGACTCAGCACATACTTCGAGGGTGGAAAAAGATATTTCAGAACAAACGAGAACGTTAGAAAAGCACGAACCTTCAACCTTCCAAGTTTTGAAAAGGGTAAGGACACCATACTGTAGGAAAGTCTGTCGAGAATCTTTCTGAACATCCCACCTTTAACTCTGTACTCGTAAAGCATTGGTGCTACAAGAACGACCCGATTGTTTTCCTTTATGTTTTCTCGCGACTTGAGAAGGGCTATGTTAGGTATGATTACTTTCCCTTTCCAGTACTTTGCGAAGGAAATGAGGGTTATATTGCTATCCCCATCCCTGGAAGCTGTTATGAGATAAAGAACACGATAGGGTAAGAAAAGGGAATATAGAGGACGATATGTTTTCTCGAGAGCCTCTTTTATTTCTTTTGGGCTAACTTCCATGAATATTGTTTTATTTAGCTCGTGATATAAAAAGATTTTTATTCAGGGGCCGAATTTGTCAAAAAAGAAATTTTAAGGTAAAAATAAAAACCTCTCTACTTGATTTCGCCACTAATAAATGAGGGTAACACTAATAAATAATTAGAATATAATGAATTAACTAAGAAGATATAGGCGTTATTTGGATAACCTCTCTCCGTTCACAACCCTTTCCATCTTTTGAGGTAGTTATTGGTTAAGTCGAGCTTCAGAAGAATATACAGCTCGCATAGAATGAATGCTGCATTTATGATCAACGTTGCAGGAGGCATGAGCGGTGTAAATGTAATGTTCATCAAAATTGCCAACATTAGACCGATTTTGGCAAATATCTCACCTCTCAAGATCGCAAGTCCAGTAAATACCTCAGCAATCAAGACAAGCAAGATGAACAGATAAGCGTTCGGGATAACAGCGTTTCTTATGAATCCAGAATAAAAATCGAACATACATTTGTCCGCGAATATTTGGAGGTAATTTACAATGAAGGAGAATCCTATTATCTTAGATAGTCCTGAAAATATCCATATGCTTCCAAATACGGGTCTTAATAAATTTTTATCCATAATATTGTTGAGGTTGGGTTTCTTTATAAATTTACCGATATCCCTATGGAGACCGTTCGGATAAGCATCACCTCATTTAACAACATTCCAGTAAAACAACATGTGCTTGCACCACAAGGAAAGCAAATACACGACGCGTTTAAACCATAGACCCTCATCCAGCAGTAGCAGTTTAATCTTCTTCCTAAAATTAACACAT
>WAPT01000011.1 GCA_015520605.1 Nanobdellati archaeon | reverse complement strand
CCTCGCCCTCACTTCGTTCGGGTCATATAACAAGCGGGTATGCGGTTCGCACCTTCGGTGCTCACTCAAATGCTCGGCTTCGCCTCGCACTTCGCATGCCCACCAAACGTTAGGCGTAATCGGGCGGTGCGGCTTGAAAGAAAGGAATAAAAAAGAAGAGGTGTTAAACTATGAATATGGATGAATCTTATATAAGAAGGATTACTAATTTTCTGGAAGAAAAAATAAACGACACAAACTCTGCGCGCACACTTGCTGTGCAAATATTAAGAGGTGCTAAAGAGGGATTGGAAATTAACGGTATAAGTTTTGAAAACTGGTTTGAAGATAGATTTAAATATCAATTTGTCTGGCTTGATAAAGATGATTACTCCAAAGCTCTGGTAAGAGCTTTGTGGCTTGCTCCTGTTTTTGCTGGCACAGATTTTGGTAGCTCAAGACAGCGTGATATGGCTCAGGTGTGGACTGACACCTCAAGAGGTTTTTTAGGGGAAATAGCTGTGTCAAAATTTTTGAAAGAAAAATTTGGTATAGAAACAGCTTTGGACACGCGCAGAGGAGAATTAACTGAATTCCTTCCAACAGATATTGTTAAGGTAAGATTTCCACATGAGGACTGGAGAAATCCCCATATGAAGATCAGCATTAAAACAACCAAGTTTAACGGCAGATGGCTTGATGTGCCGGGTGCTCAAATAGAACATTCTGATATTTTTATTTTAGTAAAAATAGGAATTCTGAGGCACCACTTTTTGGCTTTTTTGAAGGCAATCAGTTTTCTGAAGGATAAGCTATTCCCCAAAGCAAAAAACCTTGGTGAGCTAAACGATGCTATGGCTGAGGAACTTTGGGATGAAATTCCACAGTTCGATCCAATTCCTGCATACATAGCAGGATATTTGAATAAAAATGAATTGAACCTTCCCATACATCAGCTAATTTGCCGGAAAAAGGGAAGAACTAAAATAAGAATTACTGTAACCCAAGGTATTGGCATATTTTCGAGAGAAACACTGCGGAATCATCCGCGCATAAGAGAGCTTGATCCAGACGGAGCTCTTAGAATAGAAATAGAACCTATCATTGACTCTCTAACTACGCCACACTTTCTGGCGCACTCCGGAGGTTTGAAGTGGGGAGAGGAAAATTGGCGCAGGTTGATTGAACGCTTATAGGAGTGAAGGATGATGAAGGATGAGTATACTTTAGTATCGCTTTTTTCCGGTGCCGGTGGAATGGATCTCGGCTTTAAAATAGAAGGAAGCTTCAAAATGCTTTTGGCAAATGATATACTTTCTCCACCTGCTCTTACATATGCAGAAAACTTTGGGCACAGTGTAATTGATGTTAGTGAGTTCAACCAGAAGGGGGAAAGCAGTTTCCCTGCATATTTGCTGGGCGATGTGGCTGAAATAGACTTCAGCACAATTAATGATGAAATTGATGTTATTGCAGGCGGTCCCCCTTGTCAAGATTTTTCAATAGTGAGAGGCACTGAAAAAGAAAGACAAGGAATAAAAGTCAAAAGGGGGCGGCTTTACGCACATTTTGTAAGGGCCCTTATTCACCTTCAGCCGAAGGTCTTTGTTTTTGAAAATGTCCCCGGACTGAAGAGCGCCAATAGAGGCACAGCGTATAAAACAATATTAGAGGATTTCTCTAAGCTTAAGCTGAGATGGGGAGAAATAAAAAAGATTGTTGGCAATAATACAGATAATAAAATTAAAAGCTACATTATCATTTTTTCTGGCATAGTAGATTCTGCAAATTTGGGCGTACCTCAAAGAAGAAAGCGCTTGATTATTATTGGAGTTAGAGAGGACCTCATCGGTGGAGATTGGCTGAAAACAAACACAATAAAACAGAAAGCTTCCAGCATACTTAACGGTGAAAACTCAGTATTTAAAAAGTATCCCTTAACAACTATTGAAGCTTTTGAGGGCAGACCAATTCCAGAACTCCAGAGTGAGTACGAGGAGGTAATGAGGGAATATAGGAAAGTTGCAGAAATTGTCAAAACGGAAAAAGCCGAGAAATGGAAGCGTGATATTTGGGAAAAACTGAGCTTTGACATTGTAAAAGACTACATTTTTATGAACAGAATAACGGAAAGTAACCCCAGAGAAATAGATGAGGCGTTTCAACAACATGCAGAGCTTTTGAGAGAGTTAGGATATTATGGTAAAAAATTGGAAGGAAGGGAATTTCCCGATCACAGTAATGTTGTTCCAAGAGAAGTAAAAAGTGTTTTAGACCGGCTAAAAATGATTCCCCCTGATGAAAACCACGAATTTGTTAGAGGTACAAAGTGGGAGGTTGAGGGAAGGGGAATCAGTCTTATTTATAGAAGACTTCATCCTCTGAAACCGTCATATACTGTGGTTGCCTATGGTGGAGGGGGTACATGGGGTTACCATTACAGGAGGGGCAGAGGAAAACTTACTAATAGAGAAAGGGCGCGTCTGCAAACCTTCCCAGATTCCTTTTTGTTTAAAGGCAGTTCTGCTGAAGTTAGAGCACAAATAGGGGAGGCTGTACCTCCCCTGCTTGGCAGAAAAATAGCTCAGATTGTAAAAACAATACTTAACGAGCTAAGCTGAAAAGGGTGCGGTGTTAAAATGCAGAATAAGAAAAATCAATTTATAAGGCTTCTCCTAGACTGGTGGGAAAAGAACAAAAGGGATTTTCCATGGCGCCATACTAAAGATCCTTATTCAATACTTATAGCAGAGATGCTCTTAAGAAAAACAACAGCTAAGCAAGTTGAGAAAATATACAGTCAGTTCCTATCACTCTACCCGGATCCAAATTCTCTGGCAAATGCAGATATAAATGATCTGAAAGAACTGCTTAAACCATTAGGAATGGAACATAAGAGGGCAGAACTGCTTAAGAGATTTGGCTTATATATCAAGGAAAAATATGATGGAGAGATACCTCTGGAACTAGAGAAATTATTAGAATTACCCGGTGTAGGAATGTACGCGGCGAATGCAGTTTTGAGCTTTACCTCTTCAAAAAACGTTCCTCTTCTAGATACGAACTTTATTAGAGTCATTTACCGTGTATTTGGTATAAAATCACAGAAATCAAGGGCTCGCGATGATAGAAAGATATGGGAATTTGCCGAAACACTAATCCCACACGGTAACAGTAAGAACTTTAATTTAGCAATTTTGGATTTTGCCGCACTGGTGTGTAGAGCTAAGAAACCTAAATGTTCAGAGTGCCCTATTAGAAATATTTGTCTCTATTACAAAATGGGAGATAAAAAATACAAATAGTGCCGCACCGCCCGACTCTCCGTTCGCTTACGCTCACTTCGGGGCTTACGCCCACGCCTAACAAGCGGCTATGCGGCTTTGTGCCTTCGGCACTCCGCCCAAACGCCACCGCCAAACTTATATTTTAACATCTTATTAACTATCGTTGATAAAAGGCGGTGGCGCTTCGCATACCCGCAGAATGTTAACAGAACCTAGCAAGAAAAAAACTTAAATATCCAGAAATGTATTTAATCTGGAGTTAGTGTGATGACGATGATGCGAATTTATAGAGGATTTCCAGGATGTTATAAATGTGTCGTGCAGGTTAAACCTCTTCCAGAAAAAACAAAGAGAAAGCTACAAGATGTTAATTACTCGCCCTTAGAGGATCTGCTAAATATCCCTGCTCTCCTTGTGGATAATGTAGTGTATCGGAACCTCCTTAAAAATCATCTTTCTGCAAACAACGAAAAAAGGGAAAATATAGGTTTCACCTTTCAGATAGAGAAAATACAGGTGTGCGGAGCCGGAGCCCTATCGGTCAATGATCTCAAACCAGTCGAGATTTACAAATTCCATCCCGATGAAGATTTTCTGTCGGATCTTCCGAAAACTGCACTGGATGCTACTCTGCGGGTGCATCATGGACTGCTCAAAAACAACACCCTCTATGCAAACGTCCATGCAGGGATGGTGCCAGCATTCCCCACAGAACCGCTGGAAAATAAACTGAATGAGAAAATTGGGGTTAATATCGAATCTCTGGAAAAAGATGGCAAAAGTATTTTGCTGGAAGGTAATCTAACCGCTTATGAAAGACCTCCCAATGAGTTTGGTGAGGATGGCGTTTCATTTTTTGGAAACACGAGATACATATAAGAAGAGAAAACAAAAAATTCAATTCCGCCATTCATGAGTTCAGATCATAATTGATTACTCGAGCAGTGATTCCAATGCTTTCTTCACGTTCTCAACAACATCCTTATCATACGGTATAGCTATACTTCTCTTGAACCTCTTTTCATTTTCCATCGTTATGAACCCTCTAGAAAGAGATATAAACTCGTTTTCCCCTTCGGTTGTGATGGCTTTCTTGTGTGCAACTTCCAGAAAGTTATTTCCTCCAAGCTTCACATCCACGCTCCTTATAGTTTCGAATTTCACCACAGTTCCCACCTCTTTTGCAGTTTTGTATGCAGTGTATTGCTCTTATCTTCTGCAATATTTATATAGATATGCCTATCATACTGCCGATAAAGAGTGGAATTTTGATAACTAACAAATAGTAAATTTTAAAAAATGGATTTCATCAAAACTAAATTTTATGAAAGCCCACGGGGTGATTATTGGTAGGTTCCAACCTTGGCATGTGGACCACAGAAAATTGTATGAGGAAGTTAAGGAAGAGTATGATTTCGTTACTATCGCGATTTATGTTACAAATCCATCACTTTCCAATCCATTTTATCCTGAGGAGGTTTACAGAATGATAAGGAACGACCCTGCGTTTGATGAAACTATCACTACAGTTTCTTTTGTGAAATCAACAAAAAATCCTTGGAAGTTAAAGAACAGAATATATCAGGTGATAAAGAATAACGCTGACTGTTATGGTGGGACTGATGATCATAAATCAGAGATCGTTACAAGAGACTTTTCTGTGTGTGTGGGGTTAAAGTTGCTCGGTTTCAATACGGTAAAGAAAAATGGTACGAAGGAGATTAACGCATCTCAAATTCGCGAAATGATATATAATAATGATGAAAATTACAAAAAATACGTCAACGCAGAGACGATATCATTGGTTAAGAGCATTTTTCCGGAAAGATATTACCAACTCTTTGAAATCGGTAAGAAACCCAAAAGAAATCTCGTGATAATGTAATCAGTCTACCAGAACTCTGAGGTTACCCAATGCTACAGCCTGCAATACCTTCTTGCCAAGGTCGCTCTTCTTCTTTATCCTTATTTGTCCTTTCTTACCCACGGTGGCCGAGAAGAGAAACTCGTCACCCTTGTAAACATCCACGTTCTTACCGATAAGTTTCCTGTCTAGCTCGATGATCACGCTTCCTGAGGCTTCCCTGACTGTATAGGGCACGGGTTTTTTAAGTGTGTCGACTATCGGCTCAACGGACAACCTTATACCCACCAGCTCCTCCAGCTTAGCTATGTTTTTACCATCCTTACCGATGACCTTAGGCACATCTTCCTTTTTCACACGCAGCACGGCTCTATTAGGTCCGACGATTTCAACGCTGAAGTCTTTTATGTATCGCTTCAGTATCTGTTCCAGCCTCTCCTGAGCAAGCTTCGTTATGGTTGATTCCTTCGCTTCCTTGACCTTCATCACTACGGTCTGCTCACCGTAGGTGTAAATCTCGTACTCGAGCTTGCCGGTATCAAAATCTATCACCTCTACAATTGGTCTTGCTAAATCCTCAGCGGTCATTCCTGAAGGTACCCTTACGTTCATGTCAAGCACATACACATTCTCTATCCTACCACTCTTGACAAAGATGACGGTATCGACTATGTGCGGAATAAGTCCCAGCTCCACTCTCTGTATGAATCGCTGCACCGCATCGATTGGTTGGGTGGCATGCACCACACCAACCATACCCACACCGGCAAGCCTCATGTCAGCAAAGACCCTGAAGTCGTGTGTGGTGCGCAGCTCATCATAAATGGTGTAATCAGGTCTGACCAACAGGAGGATGTCAGCTGTTTTGCTCATCTCTCCTTCTAGGGGGGCGTATTGTGTTATTTCCGCGCTGACCTGCAGATCCCTCGGCTGTTCCATAGTCTTAACTATCTTACCCTTGGAAGCATAGAACTCGGCTAAAGCCTGAGCCAATGTTGTCTTTCCATGGCCCGGTGGTCCAGCTATGAGTATTCCCTCCGCTCTCTCCTCCAATCTCTTTTTCAGCTTTTCAGATAATTTGTAGTCATCAAGGCTAACTTTGAGTATGGGCCTTACAAGTGTTATTTCCATAGCTTCCGAGAAGGGAGGACGGGTTATGGCAATTCTGTAAGAACCGATCTGCACGACGGTAGCACCTTTCCTGCTTACCTCTACCATGGCTTTCCTATCCATTCTTGCACGCTCCATTATCTCCCTCGCGAATTCCTCCAGCATATCTCTCGCGAGGATAACATCATCGACCTCCACAAGCTTGAAGTCTCCTGGCTTCCCTCTCTTGGCTTTGGGTTTGCAGCTCTCCTTGAGGTGAAGGGACATCGTATCGGGAGTGAGCCATTTTTCTATGGCCAGTATTTCAGGCATTTTGTGCTCAACGTAGATCACCTCTATCCCCAGGGCTTCGGCACCCATCGCCTGGATCATGTCGCATGTTATCAAAATACCGTTCATCTCCTTGGTTATGTCCCTTATAAGGGCATCAATTCTCCCGCTTCTTGCAAGCTGAATTTCTTCGAGTGTTGGTTTCCTTCCCGCTTCTACGAATGAAATTCCTTTCTCAATACATCTCTGCCTTATAAGCTTGAGTTCCTCCAACCCCTCTATACCGATCTCCCTGCCTCTGTTTGCCTGATTTTCGAGCTCAGAAATCACAAATTCAGGCACAATAATAGTATCTCCCTTCTCTATCTGGCCTTCATCAATAAGTCTTCCTACAACTCCAGCTATTATTGCCGAAGTGTCAGGCACGTATATCTTTCCTTTGCTCTTCTTCGCCATCTTCATTTCACCAGAGGATTCAATTCTCTACGAGTTTTAAAAAGATTTATTCTTTGCAAGGATTGTTTTCACGTATTTACAAAGACCAAATTGCCGGTTAAATTAGGTTTTTGCTTTTGAGGCACGGAAAAAGTTCTATACCTGTTTCAAGAGAAATGCAAAGAATATTGATACTGTGTTGAATTTTTGTTCAGAGTTTTGTTTCTGTTTATAATTTGTTGCTATGGAATGGCATGTGTTAAGATGAAGGATTCTCCGTGTTAAACCGTTAACAATATATTGATATAGAGATATGATCTTTACATGGGCTTGCACGATCTATGCAGAAATCCATACCACAGATTTGATAAATATGAGGAGCTCGTGATGGAGTACGACCCGATAAGAGGGTGTCATTACCTCTGGGGTATATGTTCCGTGTGCGGGAGGCAGAGGTTGGTACGCACGAACGAGTTGAGAAGAGATTCTGTTGTGAAGTGGAAACTCAGGAAGGATGGCATCTCCAAATTAGAGCGTGATGCTTACTTCCGATCGTCTGTGAGTCCCGATGAGATCTACACAGTTATGAAGCACAATGGTAATGGAGGGAGAATAAATCATTCCACTACCTCTACCACCTGCACTTATTCTCATGTCTCAATGCATTGAGCACATCCCTTATCATTTCAATGGTAGCGTTTCTTGCTGCTTCTTCAAACTTCTCTTCAGGCATGCCGAATTTTTCGGTTTTGTAAGCTGCAATTACGCCTCTGGCTGAATGAATTATGGCCCCGAGCCCATCATCGTTGAAGTTGTGCACAACATCCCTTGCTGTTGCGCCCTGCGCTCCATAGCCAGGTACAAGCACTATTGCTCTCGGAGCCAGATTTCTGCATATCTTTGCATGCTCCGGAAAGGTGGCTCCCACCACCATACCCACGGAAGAGTAACCGTACTCACTACCAACAAGCTCTTGACCCCACTCATCCACTTTTCTTGAGACGAGATGGAAAAGTAAAACATCGCCCTGCTCAAGAGTTCTGTCCTGAAGCTCAGAGCTTGAGGGGTTTGAGGTTTTCACAAGCACGAAGATGCCCTTGCCATAATTCTTGCACGCTTCCATGAAAGGTAACACTCCATCGCTACCAAGGTAAGGATTAACAGTTATGGCGTCAACATCAAAGTAACTTTTTGTTTTTGTTCCGTCGCACAGTTCAACCCTGCCGAGATAAGCATTAGCATAAGCTTCAGCCGTGCTCCCTATATCGTTGCGTTTAACATCGAGAATAATCACTCTGCCTTTCTTTTTTATGTGCTTAATCGTTTTTTTCATGGCCTTTATGCCATGTTTGCCGTAAAGTTCGTAGAAGGCTGAGTTTATCTTGTAGCACGGCACAAGATCATAAGTGGCATCCACGATCCTTCTGTTGAACTCAAGTATTGCATCCGATGCCGCTTCAAAAGCATCATCTTCCTTTTCCGCAGCTTCCTGCTTTATGAATGAAGGTACGAAGCTTATTCTTGTATCAAGCCCTATGCAGCAGGGATTCTGCAATTCATCCATCAAGCTTAGCAGGCGGTCAGCAAAGTTCTTTGCGCTCATACTGCATCACCAGGACAGCAGGATTATGGCAGCCATGGCAAGCATCACTCCCACAAGTTTGGTTAGAGTTATCTTTTTTACCCAACATAGTAAAGGCCGGACGGAGAACGACACCGTAAGAGAACCTGCACATACAGAAACGGGGTCACGAATCAAAGAGTTTGTGCTACAAAAAAGTTTGGAGAATGTTGTGAAAGCAATGGGGGTTTTCATCGGTTGTAATTAAGAGATATGAAAATTTAAATAAGGTCACTCATAAGCAGCATGTCCGCTCCAAGTCGCTTCAGGTTATCTATAAGTTTTGAAAGCAGGGTGAGTGCTTTACTTCCCGTATTGAATTTACAGTCCAGTCTTATGGGCGCGGTACGCATGTTCACAAACTCCCAGGGGTGAGCAAAATATACTGTGGTTCCGTTCAAGATCAGATTGTGTATTTTCTCCTGCAATCGCCAGGGCAATCTGAGTAGTGATGATGTTGCAGATACGGGCACCTCAAGCACACCGTTCACCATATAAGGTCTGTGTTCCCGAAAAAAGCTTGACAGATACGCTCTCCTCGATGAATCGATTAGTATGTTGTTCTTGAAAAGCAGCTCGTACATGTGTTTTGGGAGCTTTAGATTAGGCGCCCTGAACGATATAACATCATAGTGCTTTCTCAAAACATTCAGAGATTTTCTTAGGAGTGTTGCGGCATGATGTTTGCTCAGGTTGTCGTACCTTTCATGCATGTAGCCATGAGATGCAAGCTCATGACCCTCGTCAACTATCCTTCGCACAACTGAAGGAAACTTCTTTGAAGTTTCGGCTGTCACAAAAAACGTGGCTTTTACACCCTTATCATCAAGAAGCTCAAGAATTTTAGGCATACCTTGCTCGACACCAGCCCAAGAATTCAGATACGGTGGGCAGTCCTGCTCGACATCAAACGTAAGGAGTACCCGCAACTTGCTACGCTTTCCCTTCCATCGCAAGTTCATAGACCCTCAACACCCTTTTCGTTACCAACTTCCAACTGAATCTTCTCACAGCATGTTTTCTCGCTTCCCTCCCCATCCTGAGCCTTGTCACCTCGTCATCTATGAGGGTTGCCAGGTACTCTGTAAGCTCAGCATCCGTGCTGGCCACATAACCGGTGGTGTTGTGAATGACGATTTCTGCAGCACCACCATGATTGAGAGCAACTGCCGGGAGCATCATCGACTGGGCTTCTGCCACCGCTATTCCAAAGGCTTCCTTTTTTGAAGGGGACAGGTAGAGATCCGCGCTCTCATAAATGCTATGAAGTTTCTGTCGGTCCACACAATCGATTAAGTACAGACCCGTTTCCTTTTTTGCATATCTCTGCAATGCTCTCTTTAACGGGCCGCTGCCAACAATGACAAAACGTACGCCACTATTCAGGCTATATTTATGAAGGGCTTTGATAATTTTAGGTATTGACTGTACACGTTTTCTTCGTGTAAGTCTTGACACAGTCAGGACAGTTACCGCATCATTCTCCTTTTTTTCCGTTACCCCCCCGCGATCTGTTTGTGGTCTCCAGAAATCAGTATCGATGCCATTCGGGATTGTGTGCACCATGCTATCCTCAACCTTGAGCATCCTCACAATGTTCTTTCTTACCGCGTTACTTACCGCCACCAAGTGTGAGTTTCTTATTACCCTGAACAACACCCCGCGCTTTCCGGTATAGCCCGTAAATGCAATGCTTAAAATTTTTGGTATTGCTCTCGTGTCAAGAAAAGAGTGAAATGTGAGGAGATACGGCATATTTAAGGAATGTGACACTAATCCCGCTTCCAGTGCCATGGGGGAATAGAAGCTGTGAGCATGCACCACATCGAATTTTTCAGATTTAAATAATTCCTCCATGGGCTTTCTTGTGCCAACCCAAACATTGAAACGGGGCACTTTACTGATCCCCTTTATTCTGTGCACTTGGTATGGCGTATCCACATCCTTTTCCTCTCCGTCTCTGTTTCCCGTTATGATATGTACCTCGTGTCCCATTTCCTGCAGCCGCGAGGACAGATCATGAATGTGAATTTCGACACCGCCAACACTCGGAAAGAACCAGTCACTAACCATTGCAATCTTAAGGGTCTCCATTGATGTCACACTCCGTAGGATTTAAATGTCGCAATTTCGTTTATTTAAAATTTTGAAAATTATTAAAAACCAACACCTCAAGCGATGACATTTAAATAATTATTTGTTAATTGCTAAAAATTGGTCTGTCACGCGGATAGTGTTATTTTTTCTGAAAATTATTTAAAAAATTTATGTGAAGTGGATTTTCCAATAGAGTTTTTTATTTCATTGATATACCGCATGGAAGGGTTAGATATGTATGATTATTACATGGAAAAGTTTCTCCAATAACTCCAAGTGTTAATGATTGTTATCAGTTCAATAGAACAATTAATTCAACGATCTGCTTATATGAGATATATGTTTAGTTTCTAAAAATTTTGAGACTTTTGCCCACAGGTCAAAAACAAATGTGTGGAAATTACCATTTTATAACGAAGTTGAAGATACTTGCTTTTTATATTTGGAAGATGTGCATGAGAGACGGAATTTCAGACCGAACTGATAGGAAGAGTATAAGAGTATATGATATGTGATCAAATTGTGGTTTTCGTACAAAATAGGAATTTACAACGTTTACAACATAGGATTGTAGTCAGTCATGTGGATGAAATCAGAAAGAAATTAGATGCATCCCCACCGTCGAAATCTGTGCGGGTAGTGGAAAGCTATTATACCGCTTGAGATAACGGGGAAAATAAAGTTAGAAAAGGTCGAGGTACTGGGGAGGTAAGCACGAATTTCATAAATTCAACCCCTCAAAAAACTCAACCGCAAGCTTCCCTATCTCGTTGCTGTATCCCCCCTCAAGCACCGCAAAACATCTCGCGCCTGTTTCGCTTACTGTTCTTGAAATCATGCCTGCTATCTTCGGATAGCTCTCCCTTCTCAGCAAAAACGATGCAAGCGGATCACTCTCGTAGGTGTCAAAACCAAGAGAGATTGCAACCACATCCGGAGAGAAATCTTTTATTGTGGAGAGCGCTTTCCTAAGCGTTTTGAGGTAAGTTTTCTCCCCCGTACCCGATGGAAGAGGAAAGTTGATACAGTTATCTATGCTTTCTGTACCTGTGCCGGGATAGAGTGGATGTTGGTGTATCGAAGCATAAAGAATATTAGATTCATGCAGAAAAATGTCCTGCGTTCCGTTGCCGTGATGAGCATCGATATCCAGAATTGCCACTCTCTTGCTGGGATAAACCTCCCTTATTGCTATGGCTATGTTGTTAAAGTAAACAGAAGCCTCCAAGAAAGTTCCTGCCTGCATGATGACCTGGAGGTCTCGTTAATGCAAAAACCCTCAAGCTTAGCAGCTTTTATAGTGCAGCCGGCAACAATCAACGGATATTTTATATCCAAGGGCGGTGTGTCGGGATCAAAGTAGTCCTTGCTTTTTACCTTTTTGAGATGTTGCTCCGCATGAACGAGCAGCACATCATGCTCAGAAGCTGGGCTGGCATCATGAAAGATATAACCCGCGTTTTCAAGCGCTTTCGCTACCCTTTTAACCATCTCCGGAGATTCGGGATGAAAAGAACCGTTCTGTATTCAAGGCAAGCCGGGTTGAAAACAACATTCATGGGTTACTTTTTAATTCGAAAATCTAAAAGTTCACTCCTTTTTCATTGCATAAACTCCAAGAACGACGGCAAGAAAAAGCAGAGTTGCTCCCAGCATCGAGGATGGTGTTGCTACAGCCATACCCATAACTTTCTGCTGCGTCAAAGATGCCACATTTATACCGGCTATCAAAAGCATGAAGATAAATGTAAGAATGAAAGCCAGTTCCAAACCATTTTGAGTTCCTTCCGGAAGCTGTAGTGCATCTGCTACAAGCCCATTCTGCTGCCCCTGATGGGTACTTGACCCTGACCGTTTGAAACACCACCACCTTTCAATCTCGTAGGCAACAATTTCCGTTAGTTTGTGTCTTATTCTTTCCGCTATCTTCTGTTCGGCTGGTGATAGAGAATACTTATTCCCGGGCAACAGATCCTTCACATGGTGCAGGTTTAGAAGGAAATTCCCTCTATGTTCATCTATTTTGACCAGCAAGTTATTTTCGAGAGGCTCCACAGAAAACCCAAATCTATCCAGAATTTCCTTGTATACATGTTCTCCATACGCAGGATTTAGAGTTGCGAGCCTTTCTGAAGCCCGTTTAACTCCCTTAATAAACGTGCTCCCGAAAAACTCGTGAAAGTCCTTTTTGATCGCTGCGTAAACTTCCTTAACTTCCCTGAGAGGGTCGCCCGCCATACGTTATGAGAATGAAATCGCGAATGGATATATTGTTTTGGATATTGAAATGAAAAATAGAAAATATAATATATATGTCAAATTTGCAAATTGAAAAACCACGCGAAAATCGTACAAATCAAGAATTTCGCTACCATTATTTCTTGTCTCATTTTATTCTCGTTATTTGTTATCCTTTTAAAATTCCCCCGAAATATTTAATCCATGGTTTCTGAGAAGGAAAAAAGTCCTCAGTGTAACATCATCAGGATAGAAAAGTCATACAGCAGGGAGGAGATAGAAAGTATACTCGACCCGATGGTTAAAGAGTGGTTCTTCTCCCGTTTCAAGGACTTCTCTCCACCGCAACGTTACGCTATAATGGAGATCCACAAGCAAAACAACGTGCTCGTCTCAAGCCCGACAGGAAGTGGGAAAACGCTTGCGGCCTTTCTCTCCATCATAAACGAGCTTGTCATTCTTGCGAGGAACAAAATGCTGGAGGATAAAATCTACTGCATTTACATATCCCCCCTCAGAGCTCTGAGTAATGATGTAGAGAGAAATTTGCATAATCCGCTGTCTGAAATTTACGAGCTTGCGAGGAAGAGAGGTGTGAAACTGCAGGAAATAAGGGTTGCAAAGAGGACGGGAGACACAACATCAAGTGAGAAAGCAAGGCAGTTGAGAAAACCCCCACATATACTCATAACAACTCCTGAGAGCTTTACCATAGCATTATCTTCACCAAAATTCTCTCAGCTGATGGCCCAGACCAGATACATTATCGTGGATGAGGTGCACAGCATAGCTGAAAACAAGAGAGGATCGTTACTTTCTCTGGCTTTAGAAAGGCTTGAAGCAAAGGCCGGCAGGAGTTTTGTGAGAATTGGCCTCTCAGCAACAATTCACCCGCTGGAAGAGGTGGCAAAATTTCTTGTGGGCTACGATGATGACGGCAATACAAGGCCGTGCAAGATAATAGATGTCTCGTTTGAAAAGAATATAGATGCGGAGGTTCTCTCCCCAGTTAAGGATCTCATTTACACGCCAACTGAAGTGATGCACAACAAGCTCTATGAGCTGCTTGACAAGCTGATAGAATCCCACCGCACCATACTCATATTTACAAATACCCGTTCGGGAACCGAAAGGGTGGTGCATCACCTCAAAACAAAATTCAAGGACAAATATGCTGAGGTTGTGGAAGCCCACCACAGCTCCCTTTCAAGAGAAATAAGGCTTGATGTCGAAAGGAAGCTGAAGGAGGGCAAACTAAAATGTGTTGTCTCCTCCACGTCCCTTGAACTGGGGATAGACATAGGACACATAGACCTTGTTGTGATTATAGGAAGTCCTAAGTCAGTTACAAGGGCAATTCAGCGCATCGGGAGGAGTGGGCACAGGCTTGAGGATGTTGCTAAAGGAAAGATAATCGTTCTGGACAGGGATGATCTCGTTGAGTGTGTTGTTATGGCGAAGAACATAAGGGAAAGGAAACTTGACAGGATTCATATACCTAAGAACACTATCGATGTGCTGTGCCAGCATCTGGTTGGCATGAGCATAGAGAGGAGGTGGGATGCTAGGGAGGCTTTCAGGATAATCAAAGGGAGTTACACATTCCATGAGCTTAGCTGGGAGGACTACATCAAAGTGTTGCGCTACCTCAATGGCGAATACGCGGAACTGGAGGAAAGGAATGTCTATGCAAAGCTCTGGTTTGATGAGAAAACGCAGGAGCTTGGTAGAAGGGGGAAGATGATAAGACCTATCTACTACCTTAACGTTGGCACCATACCTGAAGAGAGTTATGCAAAAATCTATAGCGCTGACAAGAAGACGTTCATAGGGATGGTGGAGGAGGAGTTTCTTGAGAGGCTGACCAAGGGAGACAGATTTGTGCTTGGCGGAAGGGTTTACGAGTTCCTCTACTCAAGGGGTAATAAGGGGTATGTGAAGCTTGTGGAGGATGCAAAGCCCACCGTGCCCTCGTGGTTTTCCGAGCAGCTTCCGCTAAGCTACGAGCTTGCCCAGGAGATAGGGAAATTCAGATTTGAGATGAGATGCCTTCTGGAAAGTAATGCCGACAAGAATTACATCATCAGACACCTCATGGAGAAATATCAGGTGAATAGAACTACTGCTGAAGCTATCTACCACTACTTCAAGGAGCAGTACGATTATCTTTTTGTTCCAACCCATGCTGAGATTCTGGTTGAGAATTACATGGATGAGTTAGGAAGGCAGAACATAATATTTCACACGCTTGTAGGAAGGAGAGCCAATGAAGCTCTCAGCAGAGCTTATGCTTATGCTCTATCCCGCTATAAGAGGTGTAATGTTAGGATAATGCTGAACGACAACGGCTTCGTGCTCGTGCTGCCGAGAAGCGTTAGGGTTGACGTTCACCTCGTCACCCAACTTGTTACGTCTGAGAACCTTGAGGAAATGCTCAGAAACGCTCTTGACGGTACGGAGATGCTGAAGAGAAGGTTCAGACACGTAGCAACAAGAGGATTTTTAATTCTCAGAAGATACGGGAAACGTGAGAAAAGCGTTGCCAGACAGCAGATAAATGCTGAGATGCTTCTGAGGCTCATAAAGAGAATCGATCCAAACTTTCCGCTTCTTAAGGAGACATACAGGGAAATAATGGAGGATGCTATGGACATACACACGGCAAGGCAGTTCCTGAAGGACATAGAAAGTGGTAAGAAGAGGTTCGTGATAAAGGACAGTGTGGAGCTCCCATCTCCTTTTGCGCTTAACCTTGTCGTGCTTGGCTCCACTGACGCTGTGCTCATGGAAGATAGGAGGGAATTAATAAAGCTGTTCCACCACCAGCTTATGAAAAGGCTTGGAGTTGAGGGAGTGTGAGCAGTAATGGAGCTTCCACCACAAAAGAAGACATGGCAAAAAAGAGTAAGGGTGGGAATGAACCAAGACCCTTTGTGAAAATCAACGCTGAGAGCAATGAGATTATTCTTCTTCCTGAAGGAGGTGTGGTGGTGAACAAGCGTAATCTAATTATAGCTGATGTACATCTCGGCTTTGAGGGTGTGATGGCTTCTTCCGGGATCTTCATGCCGAGAGTCATGTTAGAGGATGCAAAGGAACTCCTTAACAAGATATTAAGGAAATGGAAGGGGATTGAGACGCTGATAATCGCGGGAGATCTAAAGCATGAGTTCAGCGAGATGCACAGATTTGAATGGAGGGATGTGCACGCGTTCATGGAGTTCGTGCTTGAAAGGTTTGAGAGAGTGGTGGTTGTAAGGGGAAACCACGATAACTACCTCAAGATTGCTCTAAAGCGCCACAATAGAGTTATGTTCGAGGAAGCGTGCTATGATGGTTCCAGCTTTATGGTCATTCACGGCGATAAGGATGTGCTTGGAGCACTTTCAAAACCTCTTCTGCTGATGGGACATGAGCATCCAGCACTTGTCATAAAGGATGATGTCGGTGCTGTTGCAAGAACACGATGCTTTCTTGTGGGAAAGTATAAAAACACCACAATTATCGTCCTGCCAGCTTTTTCCCCGATCTTTATGGGTACTGACATAATTTCCATGCCGGATAACGAGCTTCTCTCCCCAATTCTCAGAAGAATCGGAATAGATCACTTCAAGCTTTATGCATGTTTGGAGGATGAGATCCTTGAATTTCCGACAGTCGGAGAAATAAGGAGAGCTCTGTGGTAGGATGGACGTTGAGAGGCTGAAAAAAAGAGTAGTTGAAGCTTACCATCTGGGAAGATTTGCGGGATGGGGAGGAAATAGAAATCTTGCTGTTTACAGATGGTTTTCCTACAAGGAGGGGTTCTCCAAACAGCTCGTTGAATGTGTTTTGCTCGCCAGAGCCAGGTGTGAGAGCTCGATGAGAGTTCTTGACCCCTTCTGCGGGAGTGGGACAACTTTGCTTACGTGCATAGAACACGGAATTGAAAGTGTTGGGGTAGACGCAAGCAAAATGATGGCTCTCGTGAGCAGAATCAAAACGATGAGGTTTGACCCTGTCAGAATGCTCTCTCTCCTGAAAAGTATAAGGGAAGAATTCAGAAAGGTTGAAATTCCTCCCGAGGATGTTGAAGAAATGCTGGCAAACCCCCTCCTGAAGCGGGCTTTTTCCGCAAGAAAGCTGGAGGAAATTCTGAAAATAAAAAAGTCTATAGAATCCGTGTGCGGAAGAAGCAGGGAGGCTCTGTTCTTCAGGCTTGCATTGGCAACGGTAGCTTATGAAAGTTCATCTGTAATGAGAGATGGAGCATTTTTCAGAACCAGAAAAACCACAAAACCGTCAGTGCTTGAGGAGTTCATGAAGGAGTGCAGAGCCATGATTAATGATGTTGCTGATTTCTGGAAAGAGAGGACATGCACAGCCAGCGTTCTGCAGGGGGATGCCAGACAGCTGTGTTTTGTGGACTGTGCTTTTGATCTCATCATAACGTCTCCGCCCTACCTAAAGAAGGTGGAATACATGAAGGTTTACGGCATAGAAAGATTTTGCATGCTTGGAGAAACAACTGAAGTTGCAGACAGATTTTTTGGAAGCGCAAATCAAGATATTTCTGAGAAATCAAAAGAAATCGAAAAGCTGGTTAGCACTTACTTTGATGACATGAGAAGATTCTTGGCTGAAGCATGGAGGTGCCTCAAGAGTGGAGGAGAAGCATACATTGTGGTGGGTGATGCGTGCATTGAAGGCAGAGTATACGATTGTTGTTTCCGAACAGCTCAAATAGCATGTGAATCTGGCTTTGAAGTGAAGAGAATATATCTGCTTAACAGAAGGTGGTGCACAAAGCACAGAAGCATAAAGACCGGAAAGATTTACGAAGCTATGATATGGTTGAAAAAGTCATAATGAAGGGTCAGCCTTTAATAACCACATCCACAATTTCTTCCAGCTTTCTTATGAAGTCGCTCTCAATGAAATCCCCGAGGTTGCTGATTTTACTTTCAAGATCTTTGTAGAAAGGTACGGCACCCAGGTAAGGAATATCAAGCTCGCGTGCGAGCGTTTCCACATGTCTATCATCGTTCAGCTTCATGTTTTCAATTACACCGACCACATTTGCGTTCTGTTCCTCCAGGAACTCAAGCAGCTTTCTCACAACATTCAGGCTCAGCTTGGAAGGTGTGGTAACCACCATGAACTCTGCGTTTCTTAAAAATCTCATGAGATCAAGAATTTCATCACCCATCCCTGGAGGCATGTCGATGACCAGAAAGTCAAGCTCGTCCCAGCAGGTTATTGCCAGAAGTTCTATCAGCGCATTGCTTATCTCTTTTCCTCTGAGGGGCAACGGTCTGTCCTCTGAATAATACAGAATACTCATGAACTTTATACCGTGTACCTCTGGCGGGACAACGCCATTCTCCTCCTCGGGAAAGTCATCAGGATGAAAGCCAAGGATGATATGGTCGCTTGCTCCATGAAAGTCGAGATCAAGCAAACCAGTGGAATAGCCTTTTTTGGACGTGAGGAGTGCGACACCAACAGATACAAGGGATTTTCCCACACCACCCTTTCCGCTCACAACAGCAATAATCCTCCCGACCTTTCCGAGTGCATCTTCTATAGCTTTCTCTCTGGGATCTATCATCCCGATCACTTTATCTCTATACTCTCGATGTAAATCCCTCTACCCTTCACGATCTCAAAATCCCTACTCCTACAGTTTGGACATTCAACAAAAGCGTGAACAATTTCAGGTATGAAGTGAACGTCCTCTTTCATCCTATCATTCAGACTGTTCTTTACATCCCAGAATTTCCATTCGCATCCACATTTCCTGCACCGAAACACCGCCTCTTCAACAACAAACTCCAACTTGGCATCTTCCGCTATAGTCTCTTTCCTTATCTCGTTGATCAGGTATTCAAGCACGCTTTGCTTAACTTGCTGGAGCTCCCCAAGAACTATTCTTATTTTAACCACTTTTCTTCCGTCGTGTTTTTCCGCAAAATCTATTGCAGTTCTGACTATACCGTTAGCGAGAGCCCACTCGTGCATAGCGATCATTTAAGCGTTACTGATAAAATGTTATTTGGGATGATAATTAATAAAGTTGTTTGGGAAGCTTAATGAGATTCAAATAAAAAACCTACCAAAACCTTTATATTGGGAGACATGCATAATTGTGTTTTAGGCTCATGGTTTTGTTTGAGGGTGTGGAAAATGGCCAAGTGCGCTATCTGCGGTGAGAAAATAAGCCTCCCTCACCACAGACACGTTCTCTGCAAATATCACGGTTGGCTCGTTCACCTAGAGTGCTGTAAAAAGAAATGTAGCTGGGATGGCAAACCCTGTAAGCACGCTTACAAGATTTACTGATGTGGTCTTGAATGGATACAGGATAATTAAATGTTCATTCTCCCGCTCATCCACGTGCCGTGGAGATTGCGTCTCGCTCTCGCGAAAATGGCGTCTCCTTTTTGCTCTCACCATCACCTCTACTAATGGAAAACCAAACGATGCTGTTGCGTCAATTCTTACAACCAGAGTATCGTTAACATAGATCTCGATTCATTGAATGAAATGTCCCGGATCGTTTGGATGCTTTAGATGTTTTCCAACCTCCACTCTCAAAAAAGCTCTGTTGTGTTCCTCGTCAAACACCACAACCTTCAGGTTTACAGCATGTTTCCTTTCAAACTCGCTCATCTCTGCCGGGTCATTACTTCTCGGCATGTTAATCCCATAAAGAACATCACTCATGGGATCACCTCAACAGTTGTATCGGGTTTAGGTTGTTAACAAACATATTAAAAGTTCCGAAATGCTGGATTCATTATGCAACTTCCTAAGGTTGAGAGGCCTTCTCCTGCCGAAATAAGAAACTATTATGCCAGAGAGGATGTTATGGATTTCATATTCAGGGTTGCCAGAGGAAGGGAATTCGTGCCTGTCTATAACGGGAAATACGGTAAGAGGCCCGATATGCTCAGCATGCCTGGAGACCTCAAAACTATGATTCTAAATGGGGCAACATCCTTTCACATGTCTGTGGAAAGATGGCACGATCCGTTGAAGCTTTCGGAAGGCCTCAAACAGGACGAGCTTTCAGCTTTACGCTCGGGCTGGGATCTTATACTAGATATAGACTGCAACGAAGGTTACGTTTATGGTAAGTGTGCGGCCGAGATGTTGATAAAAGCTCTCAGAGCTCACGGAATAAAAAACGTCTTCGTGAAATTTTCCGGAAGTAGAGGTTTTCATGTGGCGGTGCCTTTTGAATCCATGCCGAGGGAGGTGGAGGGTAAGCCCATCGAGGAACTTTATCCCGAACTTCTCCAGAGCATAGCAAGATATCTTAAGCATCTCATAAAGGAGCGGCTTGCCGAGGCTCTTGTTAGAAGACATCCTGATATCTATGAAAAGATCGTTACAGATGAGGGTGATATGAACCCTTACAACATAATGGAGATAGAGGAGAACTGGTCTGTGAGACACCTTTTCAGAGCTCCGCTCTCTCTGAACGAGAAAACGTGGCTTGTTAGTCTCCCCATAAGTCCGGATGAGTTGCCTTCTTTTGACCCCGAGATGACTAAGATCGAGAACGTGAAGGTGCGGGCAGGTTTTTTAACCTCATGGAAAGAGGGGGAAGCTGAGAACTTGGTTTATGAAGCGCTCGACTTTGCAGGAAGGTATGCTTTACAACACACAAAGCCTATAGCTGAGGAGTATGGCATTGCTCGGGGATTCAGTGAGGTCAGCGTTGAGAAGTATGTTAAGGGAAGGGTGGATGCAGCCTTCTTCCCTCCTTGTATAAAGAAGGGTCTTCAGGGATTGGAAGACGGAAGGAAGAGATTCCTCTTCATTTTGATAAACTTTCTAAAGCTCATGAGGTGGAGCTCGGAAGAGATTGAAAAGATTGTATGGGAATGGAACTCCAGAAATAAAGAACCTCTGCGAGAGTCCTACATAAGGAGCCAGCTGAAATACGCTTTCAAGAAATCCACAGCGTACATCCCCCCCAACTGCAACAATACAGATTACTATCTTGATCTCAAAATATGTGAGAAGGACGGCCTGTGTGAGAGCATAAGAAACCCCCTAACCTATACGCTGAAAAGATATGCGCTCTACCTCAAAGAGAGGGGAAAAGGAAGGAGAAAAATGCCAGCAAGGATGAGAAAGGGCAGGACAAATAAAGGCAATAATACCGGAGTGAACAGCTCAGAGTAGATAAAATAAAATGAACCCGTATTTTGCTGTGAAAAGAAGAGTAAGCGGAAAGGTCGAGGCATACCTCACACCTTCCTTAATTCTTATCATATTCTCCCTCGCTGACTCGAGCCTTCCAGCCTTCCATGCTTTCTTTATCGTCTCTACATCATTTTTTGTGAGGCCAACAAAGAGTTTTGAGCTGAATTTTCTCCTGCCTGCTACGATGTCCTCGGCAAGCACATCACCCTCTTTGAGGTTCTCCACGGGGATGTAGCGCATGAACACCTCTCTATCGACATACCTCGCAAAGTTGAAGAGGATGAACATGGCGAACATCATTGCAGAATACTTGCAACTCTCCATCAATATGCTCTTACCAAGAGAGATGTCATATTTCATGATAACAAAGTACGCTGCCATCCCCATCAGCAGAGGTATGGAGGATATTGCGGCTTTGACCTTCATCCCCTCAAAGCACTTCAGGAGGAGTTTTTTCCTCTCCTCCCCGAATACCAGAGCATAGGCTATAGCAAAGGCTATGGAGTAGGCTGCTCCGATCACAAAGCTGTTCAGAAGGAACGCAAGCGGGTAGAACCATATTCCTCCGACCTGAGTCAGATTCGGGTTGAAGAAACTCAACGGTTTGGGAACAGCGAAACCCATGGCTGCAAGGAGCAGCACGTCAGCTTCCCCCCATTGTCCTAAATAGAAAAGTGCATAACCGAAAGCAAGAAAAATTATAGCGGTGAAAAGCGCTATAAAAACATCTCCCCACCCGTAACCAGCAATACCTCGAGCAATATAAATGATCAAAGCTGCCAAAAATCCGAAGAATGGTACGTAATCGGGAATTTCCGTTGTTTTTAGATCGTAAAGCGCTCCAACCACTCCAGTCAATAAAGCTATGGCAAAAAGCACCTGATCCGATATTAAGATGTTTGGCTCCATGCTCTCTCAATAGACTCATCGATCTTTTATTCTTTTTTCTTCCTCCCCCGTCTGCTACCCTTCTTCTCTTTACTGTACTTTTCCTCTTTCTTCCCGATATCAGTGGTTGTGCTCCTGCTTTTCCTTCTCCTTTTCCTGGCAGGAGAAATGCTACCTGTGAGTATTTCCAGCGCTTCAGTCAGGCTTGAGACTTCGTAATCAGCTCTCTCCTCCTCGAATTCTGCATCCATATCAGCATACCTTCCACGCCTGACTCTTATGGTTTTTATCCCGGCCTTCCTTCCAAGGAGAACATCTTTATCCGGTCTGTCCCCCACGATCCAGAAATTCTCGTGAGGGAAATCTTTGCCTAACTTGTCGTGCAGCAGAGCTCTTATCACCCCTACTATTCTGGGGTCAGGTTTTTTCATGTCATAGTCGGTTGCGCTAACTACAAGATCAAAATAAGGGAACAATAGATGCGTGCTCAGTATCTCCCTTATCCTCGCTTCTGTGTGGTTGCTGAGAAGAACCGTGACAAACTGGTTTCTAACCTTCTCAAGGAACTTGACGGCGTCTTCCACAGGATTACCATCGCTAACAACGGTTTCCTCAAGATCAATGATCAGAACACGATCCCTGTCCTCTCCTTCTTCCCTCTGAAACTCTGAAGATTTCTTTGCCCCCATGCCGTTTAATCCCCCGGGAAGATTTTTATTCTCTTAAAGTGTTGCAGATCACGCCCATCACTGCGGGAGCTACATCGAGAACCGGAACTGTCGATAGTAGGTCAATGATTTTGCGTTTTTTGGCATAAGTCGGAATAATGTGTGTTACAAAATGTCCCGCTGTTTGTCCACTGGAAAATCCATTCTGGCTGATGATGGTGTATCCCGTTATCGCCAGCTTTCTCCTCATTTTTCTGATTATCGCCTTTATGAACTGCGCGTACTCCGCCATCTCTTTTATGTCCATCTCTTCAAAATAACGGAAGTGACGCTTGCTGAAAATAACTACATGCCCCTCCGCTCTGGGATTTATGTCGAGAGCTGCAATAAAGCTGCTGTTCTCGTCAATGATCATAGCTGGGATCTTTCCGGCAACTATCTGACAGAACACACAATTTTGAGGCCCTTCGTAGTTGTGTTCAGTGGGTGGTGCCACACCCTCCCTTTGTTCCAAACCACGATCCATACTCAATCTCCTCAGGAACATTTCATTTTTATTGTTATATAAATAAAATTGAGTTACTAACATTAATATAAGTTTGACTGTTTTTTTGTATACCGACATGAACATAAAGTATTTAAAATTTCTCAGCTTATTCTCGTATACCGACATGAACATAAAAATTGAAAATACAACCAGGAGGTGATGTGCATGGTAGGGCAGCTTCAGCCGGTGTTGATACTGCCTGAAAATGTTATGAGACAGACAGGTAAAGCCGCGCAAAAAAGCAACATAGCGGCTGCCATAGCGCTCGCTGAGACTGTGAAGACCACTCTCGGCCCGAAAGGAATGGACAAAATGCTGGTGGACAGCCTCGGAGACATCGTGATAACCAACGACGGCGTTACAATTCTCGAGGAGATGGAAATAGAGCATCCAGCCGCTAAAATGCTGGTCGAAGTGGCCAAGGCTCAGAACGAGGAAGTGGGGGATGGGACCACAACCGCTGTTGTTATCGCGGGGGAACTTCTCAGAGAAGCCGAACAGTTGCTCGATCAGAATATTCACCCGACAGTAATAGCTAGAGGGTACCGAATAGCTAAAGACAAAGCTCTGGATATACTAGACAAAATGGGTAAATCTGTAACACTAAAAGATGTCGATATGTTGAAGAAGATAGCAATGACCGCAATGACAGGAAAAAATGCCGAAGTGGCGAGGGAAAACCTTGCCGATCTGGTTGTTGAAGCCGTTTCCACCGTTGCTGAAGAATCCGAAGGTAAGGTTGTGGTTGATCTTGACAGAATAAAGCTCGAAAAGAAGGAGGGTGCTTCCACATCGGAATCGGAGCTAATAAAAGGTATCGTGCTTGATAAGGAAAAAGTACACCCGGCCATGCCAACCAAGGTGAAGGACGCCAAGATAGCCCTAATAGATGCCGCCTTTGAAGTTAAGGGACCCGAAACTGATGCCCAGATAAGGATAACAGCTCCCGATCAATTGCAGGCGTTTATAGAGCAGGAAGAAAAGATGATACGGGAGATGGTGGAAAAAATAGCAGCCACGGGAGCGAATGTGGTCTTCTGCCAGAAAGGCATAGATGACCTCGCTCAGCATTTCCTAACAAAGAAGGGAATACTTGCGGTGAGAAGGGTTAAAAAATCCGATATGGAAGCTCTTGCAAGGGCAACCGGTGCAAAGATAGTGACAAGCCTCGACGACCTCACCGAGGATGATCTGGGCTATGCGGGGCTTGTAGAGGAGAAAAAGATTACAGGGGATGCCATGATATTCGTGAGGGACTGCAAGGATCCGAAGTCAGTAACGATACTCGTGAGAGGAGGTACAGAACATGTCGTGGAGGAGGTTTACAGGGCTGTTGAGGACGCCCTCGGAGCCGTGGCCTCAGCGCTTGAAAGCGGGAAGGTTGTGCCTGGGGGAGGAGCAACTGAGTCTGAAGTTGCAAAGGAGCTCAGGAAGTACGGCGAGAGTGTTGGTGGAAGAGAGCAACTCGCAATAATGGCTTTCGCGAATGGTCTCGAGGTGATACCGAAGACACTTGCAGAGAATGCAGGAATGGATCCGATAGATACGCTGGTTGAACTCAGAGCCAGACATGAAAAAGGAGAGATTTCGGCTGGCGTCGACGTCATGAATAATGAAGTCACAGACATGGAGAAAGTTGGGGTCATAGAACCGCTCAAAGTAAAGACACAAGCGATAAAAAGTGCTGCGGAAGCTGCAGAAATGATATTGAGGATAGACGATGTCATCGCCGCAAAGAAAACCAGTGAGGACAAGGGAAAGGGCGGTGATTACTTCGACAATGAGTTCGAGTAACGGAAAAGCCCGGCAGGGATTTTTCCGTTTATTTTCTTTATTTTTAGTTTTTATTGTTTCTTAAAAAAACCAAAATATTTTTACGTCCAATTCTATTGATTTTTATAATCGTATGAATGTTCCTCTTTTCTTAAAATATTCTTTCATGAGATGTTCTTCACAGACTCCAATTTTGTATTTAAATCCAAGTTTTTTATTCAATTCTATCTCTTCCTTGTAGATTTTTTCTCCGAATTTGCTCAATTCAGCTTCAGTAAATGAATAACCCAAAGATTCCAGAATTTTGGAATAATCATGCAAATCCCACGCATATAAAGTAAACCCACATGTAACCAGACTGTCCAATACCGCGATTTCATTTTGGACAGAAATTATGTAATTTACGGCGTCTATGTTCTCCATTTTCATATCTTCTCTGAACAGTTTGGTTAAGATTAGCTGGTTAACATCGCCCCGATTACTTGTTGCCAGCGATAATCTAGCAATTTTGTTACGATTATCAATAACATGGAGATTATCGTCGGAAACTGTATCGATACCTAATTGATTGTATTCCCTGTATGAATTTTCGATCTCAATTAGATCCCGCATTCCCTGAAAATAAAACGAAATCAACCCTCCCCAGAATTCAAAGTTCTTTTTACATTGAATCGGACAGCCCAAACACCCCCTGTTGATTTTTTTGTGTTTGAACCATTCACTTAAATATTTCTCATATTTCATCGCAACAGGCAACAATCCTCTAGCCCCGAGTTCTTTGAGAAGCATACCTACAGTTCCGCCCTCCGACAACTCGTTTATTATTTTATTTTCTTTTAGTTTTTTAATGAGAAGTTTGTAAATCTCGTAATATTTTTCGGTTGGTTTTGTGCTGAATCCGTTGTTCGTTTCGATCACGAACGCTTTCACATTTTTTTCTCTTAATAAATAACCCAAGCCGCCCCTCCCAAAGAATCCGTGTTTGTTGTTCGATAAACATTCATTAATGTTATTTGCATTCCCGATACTCAAAATGATATGATGTTTGAACTTTTCTCCCAACACATTGAAAGTTTCACATACATCCAAATCCCATATAGATCCCCCATCCAAAAATTCGACCTTTCTCTCATCAATTTTCAATATCACTTTATTTTCACTTTTCCCTTTCAAAATAATTGCATATGGTTTCATCCATTGTATATTTCCACCAGAATTTGAATAAAAAACTCCTTTAGTTTTTGGGGAAACATAACATGCACAGGCTCTTCCTGGGATTCCCGGGACCTTACTCAGAACACCTCTCAATATCGCTATACAATCTTTTTCCCTTTTGAGGAAGTGGAGTCCCAATCCTCGCCCCCCTAACCTATCATAAAATAATTTTTCGTCCAGTTCATAAGTTTCGAAAGAGCGATCTTCCAAATTTATTTCCATGACTTCCATGCTTTTATCGTGATGTTTAAAACTTTAAACTTGTGACGTTGCGTTTCTGCACTTCCATACCGTCTAGTTCTTCTTAAACTTTCAGAAATATAGATAGCGAGATAGCGGAAAAGTGTGCCTTCCACACCATCTAGTTCTTCTTAAACCCTTGTCTGTGGTGTTAATTTTGGTGATTAGATTTTTAAATCTTGTTGGATTTCGATTTTCTGTCAGAATATCAGATTTTTGGTGAAAAACAAATGGAATACTTAATAAATAGTCAAATGGGGTTATTCGGGAAAATCACGCATCTCCGTAATCGTAGCTACCTACGCAGATTAAACGATTCAACATCGTGATCAGCACATGAAACCCTTTCTAAAGCCTAATTTCACTTGAGGTCAAACTCCGCTTTAACAAGCTTTCTCGCTTCCTCCCAGCACGATGCTTTTTCACCGCCTGAAAGAAAGGATGATGCATACTTCCATGGTGTGCAGTCAAAAGCAGGGTTCAGAACTTTTACGTTTTCCCCCAGCTCCTCTGGCTTTACTACCTCTTCCGGAGCCCTCATCTCAACCTCAATCCTTCCCTTTCTCGGATCGATCTTGAGAACATCCCCCACAAAGTAACAGGGCTTTTCTATTTCTCTTGCAAAAACTGCCATCATGTAGGTGCCAATCTTATTATATATTCCTTCCTCCCTCACCGCATCACACCCGAACATGAACTTGGTTACCTCGTCCGTGAAGTGGGTCACAGCGGAGTCAACAACATAAACAACCTCAATACCAGCACTGCTGAGTTCTCTCGCGGTTATCATACCCTGCATTTTTGGTCTTGTCTCGGTGACAACAACCTTGAACATTTTCCCGTGTTTTGCAGCCTCTCTTATCAGCTCAACAAGCTCGGTGGAATGGCAGTGTGTGATTATGACGTCTCCATCATCAATTATGTGGTGCCACTTCCGCGCTATTTTGCTTGCTGCTTCCTCCAGATACGAGATCACTTTTTCTATGTCCTTTACGTCTTTTGCCTTCTTTGCCAGTTGCATGGCATTGTATAACACGGCCTGTGTAGGTCTAAGGTTTGCAAGAAGATCTGCAAGTTCAAAGTAGCTGTCGTTTATACCCTCAAGTTCTGCGTGTTTCCTCAGCAGATTCAGGCATGCGAGAGTTATTCTTCTTGCGCCCTGAATTTTCAGGGCTCTTATACTCTCTATCGTTTTCTCAACCTCCAATCTGAAAGCTTCGTCTTTCATACTTTTCTCTATGGTAGAAACGAAATATAAAGACTTGTGTAAAAGTTAGGTTATGGAGATGATATTCAAGAACAGGGAACATGCCGGAAAATTACTGGTCGGGAAGCTTGCAAGCTATAAAAACAGGAGTGATTCTGTTGTTTGTGGAATAACAAGAGGTGGGGTGGTCGTGGCGAAGGTTGTGGCTGAGGAGCTTTGCTTGCCTCTTATACCAGTAATTATGAAGAAGATTGGAGCACCTTTCAACAAAGAGTTCGCGATAGGAAGCGTTGATCCTGATGGAAATGTTTATCTGAGTGATGAAGCTCTGATGATAGCTTCAGAAGAGTACATAAGACAGGAAGCTGAACGGCTTAAAGAAGAGATCAAAGCAAGGATGGAATACTATGGCGTCTCCGATAAGGATGTTGAGAAGACTGTGAAGGATAAAGTCTGTATTGTGGTGGATGACGGTGTTGCTACAGGATTAACAACGATCGGGTCCGCAGCTTATTTAAGAAGAAAAGGTGCCAAAAAAGTTGTACTGGCCGTGCCGGTGATCCCGGCGGATAAAGTTGATGAACTGAGGGAACATTTCGATTATGTTATCTTCGTGCAGGCTCCTGTGGAGTTCTATGCTGTGGGACAATTCTATATGAACTTCGAGCAGGTGAGCGATGATGAAGTAAAAAGCATTTTGGAGAAGTTCAGATCATGGGGAAAATGAGAAGAGAGTCTTTTGCTGCCTAGTCTTTTCCGCTTCCTCGAGTCTCTCCAGTGCGTTCTCAACCCTTTCAGGAGAAAAATCATGCTCGTCCACGAGGATTTTCTTTATCCTCTCCTTATCGATCGGAGGGAACTTTATCTCCGCATCAACAACTGGAGGGTTCTTGAAAAATTCAAAAAGAGCATGCGGATCAACATCGTGCTCCCACTTCACATGGAGGAGAATTCTGTCGAGAGTTCTGTAAGTCCTCACAAGCTCAAGTGCCCTTTTCGGACCGACCCCCCTCACCCCTTCAGGGTTATAATCGGTACCCACCAAAATACCAAGGATTATAAGCTGATCGTGGTCTATTTTAAGAGTTTGGAGAACTTCCTGCAGCTCTATCAACTGAGGATATATTTCCTTGTAGTACGGTCTGCCCGGTACTTTCCGTTTGCCGGTTATGTTTAAATTTCTCACTAACCTCGGTGATCCGAAAAGCAGAGAGTCCATATCCTGGGAGACGGAAGCGTATGCCTGGCCTTTTCTTGCCATGTAGGCAGCTTGAGCCTCTCCCTCAGAGGGAGCCTGCAAGACAGGAATCCCCATAGCCGTTAAGAGCTCTTTGGCTTCCATTATTATTTCCTCGTCAAGAATCACCGCCGCCTGAGCGTATTTCCTCGCTTCCTCCAGATCACCGGCTTCCAGAGCTTGCTTCCACTTCTGCATTGCTTCCTGTCTTATCTTTTCCCTTTCCTCAACCGTCCTCTTCTTGAATGTGGGCCTTTCACCATCGAACACATAAACAGGTTTTAGTCCTTTCTCGAGTAGATTTATGTTTCTGTAGAACAGGCCAGAGAGGTGGGAAGTTATTCTGCCCTTTGAATCCTTTAGCGGTGTGCCATCGGATTGCCTTATTATACTTAAGAACTGATAAATCGCGTTAAAGGCGTCAACAGCAAGAACTTTGTGGGCGAGATCCTCGATCTTTATCTCCTTTTTCGGCACGAGCTCGCTTATTTTTACGCCCATAGACCTGTGTTGTGTGAAAAGATTTAAGTCTGTAACTAAGTTATTGGTTTACAACGGAATGGTTAGCGCTATTTAGTATAAAACACAAAAATTATACCATCATTTTGATGTTTTACTCAACTCTTCCCATTCTTTCAGACTTAAAACCCGTCCTATCATTTGTTCTTTAGTAATATAACCGAAGCTTCTGGAATCGAATGATTTTTCCTCGCTCACTTCTTCTCCAAGCACCATAAAGTTGTTTGACGGTATTTTCCCGCCCTCAAGCGGGATGCTCAGAATTTTTATGGCCCTGTCCGAAAACAGGTATGGTTCATTTAAGCTGTTTTTTAAAACATCTCCGTCAAGTATGAGGTGGTCGCCCTCAAATCTAACATAGTCGCCAGGGAGCCCCACAAGCTTCTTAACAAAAATTTCATTTCTTGTACGGAATTTTATGGCCACCACGTCTCCCCTTTTTGGAGAATTGCACACATAATATCCTCTGAGAAGCACAACTATCTGACCATCTCTAAATACGGGTTCAAGCGAACTACCTCTAATCCTGTGTTTCTCCACGGTTACACAGCTCATATCAATATGTACATAACTGGAGTTGTTATTGGCATTATCATGGTTGTTGGATCTAATTAAGAAAAAACATAGAATAAAAAGGGACAAAACAATCACGAACGCAGAAATTTTGTTCATCATATTGACATTTCAGAATTAAACAAATAAAAACTGTTATGCTGGTTAGAGAATGCAAAAACCAATCGATAAACTCATAAAATACCGATCTCATACCGACGGTGATCAAATTTTATAGACATTCCCATTTTGAAAGATTGTGTGAATAAGTAAATTTTTCACGAGTTTTATAAGCAATTATTGAATAAAAGGTTTTATCAATCGCTAAATTTTCTTACAAACTCTGTAACCACAATTTACACGCACAGAAACTGAAGGATTACCCCAGTTAGTTTCTGTAAAAGATTTTATCACGGTTCCGGAACCATCCACAATTTTAACCGTACAAGAAGCCCAGACAGTGGTATAATAATCACTTACAGCGTGGTCCTGGCATGTCAAACTACCATCACTAATTAGTTGGAATCCAGGATAATATGTATAACCTGGATCATGAAGACCATCTCTATAATAAACCTCTTCCCAACCAGACGGGCAAGACGGAACATTTACCGAAGGCCAAGGAGGATAATCATAGTATTGTCTAGTTGCTCCAGCACATGCATAGTATATTCTGTATTCTCCATTCCCACCACTAGCTGCTAACAAATCGCTTGCTTCGTACCCATCAAGTTTGTCAGCATTTAGTCCTGTAGAAACACTTCCATTTCCCCTTATAATCACGTTGTTCCCAACACGAACATCTCCAGACACATCCAACATTTTATTGATTTTCAATCGATTCATTCCGAAGCCAAACCAATCTGAAATTGGGTAATAGCTTCCTGAGAGCAAAACATAAATATCCTTCACAAGATGAAATGTTGGAGATCTGTGAAGAACCTGATTATAAGAAAGTGCCGACGCCTTAGTTCCATAGAGAATCGAGAAAATAACAAGAACGATGGTTAGAAAAAATACACCCAAAACATTAAAGATATAGTTTTTGTGTCGTGGGTTCATGAGTTGAATATGTGTATTTTAAAATTTTTATAGTTTTGCGGGTTCGAAGAGTCGAATGGATGAGAAAAATAAGCAGGATTTTTCGTGAAGGACACCACCCGTGAAATGCTTAAAACGGATCGCATTATTCAACCACGAAGTTCGCACCTCGTGGAATCAACATTAGGACTTCTAACATTTATGTGGAGCATGAGACCCCTCGACTTCTCTGATGGTAAGAAATGGGGGTTGGGTAAATCTCTTAACCGGTTCTTACCGAATCAATTAATCAAGTTCGAATTAAAAAAGAGGTAGTAATTCAATTGAATTCCTTCTCCTTAAATCCCTCTTCCGTGACCCGCCCCACAATCTCATCCTCCAGCTTTCTGCCCGTTTTACTTTCCCACTCCTCTATACTCATTCCGTACTGCTCGTTTATCTTATCCCGGTAAACCTCGGGGAATACGTTGTAAGTGCAGAACGGGATTATTCTACCATCGGGAGTTGCGTAGTGAATAACGCATCTCTTAACGCGCTCAATATCATAGTTATATGGATCCTGAAAATGCATCATACCAATGAAAAGTGTATTCCAGTGGAATTCTCCGAGAGTTGAGTAATCCGCATTCTTGAAAATGTCGATGAGAATCTTTTTCACGTCCATACCCTTCGGAACTTTTGAAGCGTCAATGACTTTGTTTATCCCGGTCATGAGCTTCGCAAGAGCCTTAGCCTTCCCTATCCTGCTCTGCAAATTCTCTCTGGCCATGGAGTTGAGCAGTGTTATGAATCCTGGCACATCTATGAATTCTGTTATGGGCACAACACCTCTTTCTTCATCAACGAAAATGTAGGTCGCCATACCGCAATGCGGGTGCGCTGTAAATTCAACCTGAGGTTCCCCTGTAAGAGCCTCTACGAACCTTGAAACCGGCACAACGGTCGGTACAGGATAGAACGCGTTTATAGGTATTTTTCCGCTGGTCTGTTCCTCTATGGCATGGATGACATCCGGAATTGTGATGCGCATCTTCTCACGCAGCTTTGCTGGCATGCTCCCCACAAATGACACGGGCTGGAAGTTCACACCCCTGACTATGTCAATGTTCCTTATGGCAAACTCTATTATGGCACCAATCTCATGATCATTGACACCCTTTATGACAGTGGGCACGAGCACCACAGGCATCTCTGCATCTCTTAGAGCATTGAGAATAGCCGGAATGTATTTATGATTCTTCGGATTGGTCTTCTCGGTTACGCCATCAAAGCTCAGATAAACAACATTCACACCCGCTTCTCTGAACTCCACAGCAAGCTCCGGCTCTCTCGCAAATCTCAATCCGTTCGTGTTGAGCTGAATATGAGGGAATCCAAGCTTTTTCGCTTCCCTCACAATATCAAGCATGTCATCTCTGAGGAGGGGTTCCCCTCCGGTAAACTGCACGGCTGGAGTCGGCACGGGTTTGTTTTCCCTCAGTACTCTAAGCATCTTCACTATGGTCTCAAAGTCAGGTTCATAAACATAACCCTGTGCCCCAGCGTTCGCAAAACAGTACCAGCATCTTAGATCACATCTGTTGGTGACAAAGATGTTCGCAAGAACTGTGTGGCTTTTATGGAAATTGCAGAGACCGCACGCCCACGGGCACGAATCCTCGCTTGATGCGTTTATTTTCGGATTTTCAACACCCCTACCGTCATTTCCATATTTTTCCGCCTGAAAGTACATGTAATAGTCGCTCCAGTAAACCTCCTTAAAGGTTCCGTGCTCGGGACATGTCTTTATGATAAATACCTTCTCGTTCTCCTCCACTATATCAGCTTCCAGAACTCTCTTACATTTGGGACAGACTGATCTCGTCTTTTTCAGCATTCGCATGATATCACGGTGTTATTTCCTCTTTTCAAAAATTTAAGTATTTTGTCCATCTTTCGACATCACACGAGTGTAACGCTGACCGTCTCTACGTCCGAAACACCTTCTATGTCTTTTATTTTCTCCTCGAGCTGCTCCGAAGCATTGGCCTCATCAGGTAGAAGAAAAACAGCCTCTATTGCCTTGAGTCCGAATGCTATCGGCACTATCTTTGTGTCCTTGAGTTCAAACCCAATTTCTTTTAGTTTCCTCGCTATGCCCTCCACATCGGAGTCGGCACTTTCCGGCATAATTCTCAGACTTATGGCAACCTTCCTTCCCATCACTACACCCCCAGCTTTTTTGCCGCTCAGGGCCCAATAAAGCCGCACTCAGGACATGTATATTCATTAACAAGAACCTTGCACTTTTCACATCTTATTATGATTGTCTTGCCGCATCTCGGGCATGGAAACTCGGCGAAATGTTCTCCCGGCGCTATAACACTGTTACATGATGTGCAACGCTTCATCGCTATTTTTTCAGTCATACTATTCCACCTCCACTTCAAGATAGCGGAATAAGGTATTTAGCCGGGAAAAATTTATAAACATTTTTAGATTTTGCCAAGAAATAGAAAGCTGGCACCTGCGTGCTCCAAACGGATGGCCTTTGCGGACCCGTAGTTTAGCCTGGACAGAATGGGGGCTTGCGGAGCCTCTGACCCGGGTTCGAAAGCCAAGCTGCTGAAAATCCCGGCGGGTCCGCCAATCTTCACTAATTTTAGAACAACTTCCAAGTTATCTACATACAACCCTAAACAAGCTATATATATTTTTTGAGTCCATTTTTAATTAATGTTGTAAGGTGATCGTGCTTGATGGAAAAAAAGAAGCTTGACAACACTGAAATAAACCGTTTAAAGGCCGTGGTGGGCATTGATCCTGCTGTTTCTGGCAAGGATGGAGACGAGATAAGGATGCTTGAAGATGCTCTAAAAAAAATCGATAAAGAGAAGAAAAAGTTGAAATCGATGGTTTCGAGCTCCAGCGCATCTCCACCACAGCCCAATCCTGTAGAGGTGAAGCAACCGCTTACTTCGCCTCAGGAGCATCAGAACGCTGCACCAATCCCTTCCGTTCCAGCCGAGAAGGATGTGAAGAGTGTCGATAAGCCTTCCGAGGTTAAAGTAGAGACTAAAGCTCAACTCTCTTCATCTAAAGAGCAGATCGCGGCAGTCGGGAGAAGCGCAGAGAACCTTATCAATAAATTAAAGGAAAGTGGCAAGTTCGTTTCGAAGACCTCAGATTACGGGGCGGGCGCAACAAGCTCACCTAGGGTAGAGATAAAGAAGCAAGAGAAGGATTTGTTCGTGAAAATCGATGAACACAGGGAGATAGCGGAGCAGCTCATTACGGCAAGGGATGCCATAAAGGAGATTGCTGAAACCGTAGAGTTGCTTGCAAAAGCGGAATCGATTAAGGAGGAAGCTATAAAGAGGCTTGAGGAAAGTGCCGAGAAAATAGACAGAGCGTGGAAAAGGTCTCTGGAACTTCTGGAAGAAGGAAATAAGACCTACCCTGAGGAATTTGATGAGCAGAGACTAACGGGCGGGGATGAGCTATACCAGCTCAAAGTCGAACTTGATAGGCTCAGAAAAATTCTGGAAAGAATCAGGTGATCCGAAAATTCCTTCTTTTTCCTGCTAAAATTTTACTTTTACACTTTCACTTCACGATTTCTATCCAGTTCAGATACTTTTCTACCTTACCTCTTACAATGTCCATGTAATACTTCTGAATTTCCTTGGAGGCCTCAACCCTGTAGGTTATGTTGTTGATCTGTCTTATGGGAGTTATCTCTGCTGCTGTTCCGGTAAAGAATGCCTCATCAAAACATTCAAGCTCATGTACCGAGACATTTCTTATCTGCACCTCAAAGCCAAGGTCATTCGCAAGCTTAATGACGGAGTCACGCGTTATACCTTCAAGAATACTGTCTGAAGAGGGTGTAACGAGCACATTATCCTTAACAAAAAATATGTTCTCTCCTGGTCCCTCGGCGATGTTACCCTCAAGATCAAGCATAATAGCCTCATCGTAACCCATTTCTCTGGCTTCAAGGGTTGCTAGCACCGAGTTCAAATAGTGACCGGAAAGCTTTGCTCTTGGATCGGATATCATTGGATGTATTCGTCTGTAGCTGCTTATTTTAACCCTCACAGCGTTATTGCCGAGGTAAGAGGGGAAGTTGATGGCAAAGACAGCAACATCAACATTCTCATTCTTTACATTTAACCCTATCCTGCCAAAGTTGTAGAAGGCTATAGGCCTCATGTAGGCATCATCAAGATCATTCTCCACAACCACTTTTTTGCATGCATTCATTAGCTCCTCTCTTGTAAACTTTATGTTCATTCTTAGCACACGGGCCGAGCGGAAAAACCTGTCTATGTGATCTCTGAGCCTGAAAATTCCAAGCTCACCGCCCGTAAGCCTGTAACACCTTATACCCTCAAACACCGCTGTCCCGTAATGAAGGGCATGACAAGTGATTGGTACTGTGGGATCTTCGACTATTTTTCCGTTGTACCACACCTTCAAGGGCATTAGATTGAAATTACTTCCCCTCACTTTTATATAGATTTATGAAAATCCTGATCTACGGATACGGAAGAATCGGTAGGACTTTTCACAAAATTCTTGCGGAGCATTACGTTAAGGTTTACGATAAAAATCCGGAAATTTCGGAAATTGATAGGAACGATATCAAGAAGTTCAATGTTGTTGTTCTCTGCATACCCGAAAGCTCGTACGAGGAAGCTCTGAAACAAGTAAGGAAGAGCACACTCATCGTTGACGTCTCCTCCACCAAGGAGAAAACACTACCCATCTTGAGAAGATCGGGACATAAGTATCTGAGTATCCACCCTCTTTTCGGGGAGAACATCTATCCTTACTTTTCTGAGGTTGTGTATGTGGAGAGTAACTGCGAGGAAGCTGAAAGTTTCCTGAGTATTCTCAGAAAAGATGGGATGAAGATAGTGAGTGTTGAGGAGCATGACAGAGAGATGGCAAAAGTGCAGGGCGTTCCCCATTTTCTTCTGCTTGCTCTGAGTGAATACGTTAAAGATGTGAGATGCAGCACAGCATTGCTGAAAGCTTTGCTCGCCCTCTCCTCCAGGGTGAGATCCCAGAATCCTGAGGTTATGAGTAGGATACAGGAAGTTTCAGTAAAGGAAAGAAAAAGTTTTATCAAATTCTTGGAGGAGTTTGAGATAAGGTTTATGGATAACTTTCCTTCCTACTTTGGAGTTGAGGGAGACTTCAGCTTCATTATTAATGCTGCCAAGATTTATGAAAAGCCGAAAAGTCTTGAGGAGTACAGAAATTATCTGGAAGTCTTGGACAGCCTCATAGTTGACCTTATCAGAAAAAGAGAGGAGATTTCAAAGGAAATCGCCTTACTGAAAAAGACTCTCAACCACCCGATTGAGGTTAAAGAAGTTGAGGAAAGAAAGCTTAACCGCCTTTTAAGGGACGTTAGGAATCCGTTGCTTATGGAACAAATATTTTTGAGAATATTCCAGCTCTCCAAGGAGGTGCAGTATGAAACGCTTGGAATACGTGGTGTTGTGGGTGTGTTGGGACCTCAGGGAAGCTACAGCGAGGAAATGGCTTTAAGGCTTGTGGGAAGCAGAACGTTCCTGAAATACTACCGGAGCATAGAAGATGTTGTTAGCGCCGTCGATAATTGTGAGGTTACCTATGGTGTTGTGCCGATAGAAAATTCCCTCACGGGTAGCGTGCTTGAAACCATAGAAGCGCTCCTGAAACATGAAGTGAATGTTGTGGGAGAAGCCGAACTTCCCATAGCTCACTGCCTTGTAGCGAGATCGAACATACCGCTGGATAAAGTAAGGTATGTTTACTCTCATCCGCAAGCAGTTATGCAATGTCTCAGCTTTATAAGAAGATACCTGACCAACGCGGAAATAGTGTACTCCTCGAGCACGGCTGAAGCTCTGAAGATGCTTGACGATGCTTCTGCCGCTATAGCTTCTGAAAGCGCTGCAAGGCTGCATAACCTTGTGATTCTGAGGAGAGACATTCAGGATGATCGAAACAACATCACAAGATTTTATGTGATAAGCAAGGATTGTGTATGTGAGGGTGCTGAGGTCACGGCTCTCTTCTTCTCCATCGAGGATAGACCAGGAGCTCTTAAGGAGGTGCTTGAGGTGTTCTATAAGGAGAGGATAAATCTCAGAAAGCTCGAATCACACCCTGACAAGTTCAGAAGAGGAAAATATATCTTCTTCACGGAAGCTGAAGCATGCCTTGATGACGCTTTCATTGAAAAATTAAAGGAAGTTACCGAGTACGTGAAAATTGCAGGGAGGTTCAGGAAAATCGAATTTCTGGCTGTGTGAAAATGTAAAAGCAAAATATTACAGCAAGTTTTTACTAGATGTTTGGGAGTCTCCATACTAAAGGTGTTGATGATCATGAAGTGTTTAGATATCGAGAAAGTTCATTTTCGATAGCCCCTTTAACGTCTTGTGCTGCTTTGTTTACCGCCTTGTATAAATCTTCAAAGTCAACGTTGTACTTTGATGCAAGATCCCTTAACTTATTCAATGCAGGGACGATCTCTTTGTCGATTGCCGAAAGGTCGTTTTTATAGTTCTTTACTTTCTCTACACTTTTTCTGACCTCTCGGTAGAAATCATTTGGAGGGATGTGACCATCCCTTATCTCGTTTATAACTCTTTCCATAATTTTTCCCTTGGTTTCATAGTGTTCTCTCAGATCTGGGAGAAAACCATTAGATTTCTCTATGTATTTCTCGACCAGTTTTAGAGCTTCCTTGTAATCTCCATCCTCCACAAGCAGTTTTATTTTTTCTTCTAAACCTTTCATGACATTTGGATCCTCTTCCCTAAACAGACTGCATCACCTTCGTTAACTTCTAATTTCATTTATTACTACTAATTAGTAACTAAAAATTTAAATACCTTAACTCCAATATTAAAAGTCAGAAAGCGTTGAGACTACCAAAGGAAATTGATATGTCCGTTCTTAAATCATTAGAAGATCCGGGATTTGACGAGCTTGTTGAGCTGGAGAAATACCTTGATCCAGATAAATTTAAGTTTGTTGATACTTTCTTTAGGGAAAGAATGGAAAAATACAGAATTCCCGTTGAAGACAACTGGTATAAAAATGTTTTTGTTGGTGTGATCAAAAATTACGGAAATAAATCCATACTTTCTAGAAATATCTATGATTTTATCAAAAACAGAATATACCTGTATGAAAGGGAACTTGATGATCTCTATGATTTTAAGATCTTCGCGGAGAGCATAGCTCATGAGAAAGTTCATGAGAGAGACAGAAATTCTATAGATGCGCAGAAATACATAGATACACTAGATTTTAAAGAGGTTGTAAAAAGACAGGAACAATTCAAACTAATTGAACCAAAACTTAATGAAATAGCGAAAGATGAAGCAAAAGTACATAAATTAGTGGAAAAGTTCACTAAAAAAAGAACAGAACACACAAATTATTGGTGGGTAACTGAACTCGGTGCGTACACAATTTGTATGGATGCTTCTGATCCTATAGAAGCTTTTCTTCCACTTTCCAACCAAGGGTTAATAAGATATGCTGTCCGTGATGGAATAGATCTTAGACCAACCGAGGAAAACAAGGAAATTGTCTATCAGATAATAGCAACTAAGAATTATCCAAAGGTTTTTAGGAAACTAGGTGAGGAATATTTTCCCAGTTTCATTATATGCTTCAAGGTTAAAGGCTAGACTGTGCTGCTGATTACTGACCAACTTATTTAAAGGTTGGAGCGGAATTGAGTAGCGAAGTCTACTCTTAACAATGTTATGCGGGGGTTGCCGAGCCTGGTCAAAGGCGCGGGACTCAAGAGGGCTTTGCTCTTGAGTGATGAGCCTGTACGGCGATGATATGGCTGAGTTATCCCGTGGCTTAGTGCCTTCGTGGGTTCGAATCCCACCCCCCGCACCATTTAAAAATCTTAATATCGCATGATTCAAACGTGAGGTTGCAGGTGGCCCTTGATTTCACAAAACTGGAGGATGCAATCAGAGTGGCGAGGGCTGTTTCTCCTTATGTAGATGTGCTGGAGGCGGGCACACCTCTCATAAAAAGCGAGGGTATAAGGGTTGTTAAAGTTCTTTCTTCCTTCGATATTCCCGTAATGGCCGACATGAAGGCGATGGATACCGGTTATCTTGAGGTGGAGATGGCAGCTCAAGCTGGAGCGAGTATCGTTTCCGTTATGGGGTGTGCTCCGTTTGAGACGATTATGAGTGCAAGGGATGCCTGCAATGATTACGGTGTTGAACTTCTCGTCGATCTCATGAGCGTAACAGACTTCGAAAACATTAGGAAAGCTCTTGAGGCCAAGCCCGATTACCTCCTCGTGCATGTTGGCATAGATCAGCAGAAAGTAGGCGTAGATGTTGCCCGGCCATTAAAAGAGGTCAGCAGAGCTGTAAGAGGTGCCTGCAGGCTTGCGGTTGCCGGTGGTCTGAATGAGAAAAAGTTGATGAACTTAGGGAAAGTGGAGGGTCTGGACATAGTTATAGTTGGAGGTAATATAACAAAAAGCGAGAACCCCGGAGAAGCTGCAAGAAGGATAAAGGAGGTCTTGATGAGCCTATGAAGGTTTATCATGCTGCGAGAGACCACCTGCTGAAAAGCATAGAAAAGAACTTGAGACATGTTGATGATTCCATTGTGAGAGCTCTACTCGATCTTCTGGAGAGAGCGGTATCTGAAGGGAAAAGAATCTTTCTCATGGGTGCGGGCAGGAGCGGTCTCGTTGCCAAGGCCGCGGGTATGAGGCTGGTGCATCTCGGTTTTGAAGCATACATAGTTGGAGAGACCATAACCAAGCCTCTGAGGAAAGGGGATGTGTTCATAGCCATCTCGGGTTCTGGAGAAACAACCTCAGTAGTATCTGTGGCAACAAAGGCTAAGGGGCTAGGTGGAAAGGTGGTGGCCATTACATCAAACCCCTCTTCAACGCTCGGCAGACTCGCGGATATCATCATAAAGCTTGAAAGTAAGAGGGAGGACGATATGGAGCATAATTACTATGCTAGGCAGATAGAGAGTTCAAAGGCTGCTCTTTCCCCGATGGGTACTCTGTTTGAGCTTTCGGCAATGATATTTTTTGACAGCATAATGGGGGAGCTCAGCTCCCGGCTTCAGATGGATGAGGAGGATATGAAGAAGAGGCATACAAACATAGAATAGGAAACCAACACACCTTTGTAGGGACTATTGTGTTGTCTATTCTCTCACAAGGATCTCTATTTCCTTGCCATCAATTATGTCAACAGTATCATTGCAGAGAGGACACCTGATAAAACGTGCATGAGCGGGGGCTTCGATCTCGCCCTCATAACCGCAGGTGGGACATCTTATCTTTGGTTTGACCTCGATGAACTCCAGCTTTATCTTTTCCAGAGGTGTTCCCTTCACCATGCTTTCTATGGCGAACTTGACAAAATCTGGATTGCCGTTCAGTTTGCTTAGCCTAATGTACACTCTTTCAGGCAGCCTGCCGCCGATGTTGAGAAGTGAGGTATAGATTTTTTCGATGGTATCGAACTCATGCATGGTAATCATTACTTTTTTCACACGCCAATATATAAAGTTTTATCCACTCATGTGGTGGTATGAAAAAAGGGAACGGGATTATGGTCTTTGCTGTTTATGCCTTCGGAGCTGCGAGCGTGGTTTTCCCCCTCTTTTCGGCCATAACCCTATCCCCAGTTTTTAATTACTTCTCGCAGGCAATTCCGTTTCTTAAATTTTTCCCACATCTCTGGGCATTTGTGGCGGGTCTCAACGCTTCGGCACTTTACCTTGCCAGAGCCGATCAGCTTGCCTTGGCAAGGAAGCTCTTCGTTTTCAGTACCACTGTAGGGATTTTAACGCTTGCTTGCTTTGGTGTTGCGCCTCTTTTCTCAATATTAGCGGCGCACCACATCGAGTTCTACCAGAGGGTGAATACACGTGCCAAAGGAGGGAGAAAATGAAAGTAAAAGAGCTACAATAGTATGCACCGGCAACGAGCTGAGGGGGGATGACGGCATAGCCTTGCGATTTTACGATAGGTTGAAAAGGGACATGGCATTAAGCAAAAAGGTCACCATAATTAAAATTCCATACCTAACGACCCTGAAACCTCTGGAAACAGGGGAAAAAATTATAGTGGTGGATGCTGTGGACTTCGGTGGAAAGGCGGGAGAAGTGAAAGTCTTCAGGCCCGAAGAGCTTTGTGATGATGTCGGACTTACCCACAGGTTTGAACCTTCTCTACTCATTAAAGCCCTGCAAGAAACGGATGTTGTTGTGGTGGGAATCCAGCCAAAAAACCTGGAAGTTAGTGAGGTTTGTAGTAAAGAGTGTCTGGATGCTTATGAGAAGGTCAGGGAAGTCATACTGAAGTTGCTTGAATGATTGATAATATGGTGACAGATAACGCTACTTTTTGCTGACCTTATTTCTCAACGCTTCCACCACATTAATGATGGGCTGAAGAGTTTCAATTGTCTCGGAACAGTACTTTTTCACGTTATCGAGAGCATGCAGATACGCTTCTCTTGGAAGCTCACCGTCCGCTCCTATTGCCTGAAGGTACTCCGCGTATGTTCTGGTTGCATAGAGGAACTCTCTCAGAGTTTCGGATTTCACTTCCTCTATCAGAGGCATCCATGCCTCAAGAATGAAGTTATGCATCCTCGTAAGTATTGCAATCTTCTTTATTGTTTTGAGATCCTCGCTATCCGGCTTCAAACTCATCCCCTCTCCCGTCCCTTTGGCTTTATCTCCTTGACGTGCTCGACCTTCGGAAAATCGGAAGGCTTTGAATGTACCATGCTGAAGTTCTTTGTAAGCAAAATTGCCTCCGCCTTTACAGCCTCCCTGCAAACTTCCTCGCACGCTCCGCAAAATATGCACAGCTTTGCGTCATAGCTCCACTTTTTGTTCGCCTCAACACTTATTGCTCCCGTGGGGCAGACGCGCTGACACAGTCCGCAGTATATACATTTGTCGGCACGATGGTAGAGCATGCCTCTAAAACCATCCGGAACTCTCGCTCCCTGGTAAGGATATAGTCTGGTTGTTGCTCTGCTGAACAGGTGTCTTACGACATGTTTGAACATCTTAAACCCAAACATAGCTTCTCACCACAACATAAACAGCTAAGATTAAAGTTAGGGCTGTATAGATTTTTATTGCGGTTGTTATCCTTGTCCTTGCTATAGCGGTCCTTATGATCGAGATGATGAAAACTATAGTCAAAGACGTTAGAATGAATTTAGTCAATGACAGGGGGCCGTTGAGATAGAGAATGGTAAAGATGCTTGTAAGCGTATAGAGTTTCAGCGCGTTGACAACTTCCGCTATTGCATAAGGTATGGATGAAAACTCCGTCGCGTAACCAGCGACTATTTCCTGATGTGCGTTGGGTATGTTGAAGGGCTGCATGTGGAGCTGTGCCACCATAACGATGAGAAACGCGGCTGCCATAATTGGAAATAACTTCAGCATGGGATTGGCTGTCTTGAAAGGAATAATGAAGTCGCCTGTCACCGCATAAACAGGATATAAGGTTGAGATTATGAAAGCTCCCTCGTACGATACGAACTGGAGGAGTGCCCTTATCCCCCCTATCTCGCCAAAGATGCTGAGACTGCCGAGAGCCGCAAAAATTATGAAGAGCTGCGCTGCCGAGAGCAGGAAAACTGTCCAGATGATGTTTGAATTAGGAGCGTAAATTCCGTTCTTGATGGGCACAACGCTGAGAGTGGCAAGTAGAATTGCTATAAGCGCCATCTCGAGCCATATTTCGTGGCTTGATGCCCTGTAACTCAGGTTTTCCTTTCCGAGGAGCTTAAGGAGATCGTAGAAGGGTTGGATTACTGGTGGGCCTTTCCTGTTCTGCATTCTGGCAACGAGTTTGCGGTGTACACCCACCATGAACAGTCCGTAAGCTACCGCAAGCAGAATATAAGTTAGCATCACCACCGCTCCAGCAATAACGCTCGTCATCTTCCCATCCTCCTGAGGTCATTGAATGTTAGCACTCTTTTCTCCTGAGTTTTGATGTCCTTGACCAACGCTCTCTCACAGCACGAGAAGCACGGATCTATAGATGCTATAATCACAGGAACATCAGCAAGCTGCTGTCCTATGAGCATGTGGGGCAGAAGCTGGAAGTTTGCGAGCGTTGGTGTCCTAACCTTTATCCTATGAGGTTTATCACTTCCGTTTCCCTTTATGAAATAGAATAATTCCCCCCTTGGTGCTTCCACCCTGTGTGTCTGCTCCACGTCCTTCAGCACAAGGGAAACCCTCGTCATGTCTTTTATGTTACCGGTGGGCATCCTTTCAGCCGCTTCCTCAAGCAGATTGCAGCTCTCCACCATCTCCTTTATCCTGACCAAAACCATGGCGAGAACATCGCAGCCGTCTTCCTTGACCACACTGAAACCCAGCTCATCATAGGCCGCATAACCATCTGTTCTTACATCGAATGTGGAGGAGCACGCCCTCAGACATGGGCCAGTGGCAAACCGTGCTGCTGTGTTCTTTTTTATTTTTCCCACATTTTCGCACCTGCTCACTATTGCCCTATCAGAAGAAAATATCTCCAAGTATTCTTCAGCCTTCCTCTTAATTTCTCTTGCAGTTTGCACTATCCTTTCCAGAGCTGTGGATGTTACGTCTCTCCTCACACCGCCTATCGTGCTCATGCCGTAGTTTATTCTGTTACCCGATATTTCCTCAAGCCTGTCAAGCACAGCTTCCCTGTCCCTGAAAATGCAATGGAACAGTGTGTCCTGCCCCATCTCGTATGCAAAAATTCCGAGCCATAGCATATGGGAGTGTAGTCTTTCAAGCTCGAGCACCAGAGTTCTTATGTACTCCGCTCTTCTAGGGGGAATTATACCGGCTGCCTTCTCCAGACACTGGGTATAACAGACCGTGTGGACTCCACTGCATATTCCACATATCCTCTCTATGAGAAAAATGTTCTGTAGGTAGTTCTTCTGTTCCGCAAGCTTTTCTATCCCTCTATGCACATAGCCGAGGTTTACCCTTGCGTTCAAAACAATCTCGTCTTCCACCTCCAAGATGAAGTTCTCCGGTTCAAGCAACGCTGGGTGCTGTGGTCCTATTGGGATCAGGCAGGAAGCCCTGGAACTATTCGAGGTTATTATTTCCTTTTCCTTCTCTTTTTTTGGCTGGTGGAATGGTTGTTTGAGATCATAGAGTAACAAGCCCTCCTTCTCGCTCTTTGATTCGGGCTCGATTATCCTCACCCCGAACATCTCGGAAAATTCGCGCTCGAAAGCATCGGCTTCCGGAAAAAACGGAGTTATCGATTCCAGCTGCTCCGGCTTTGACGACATCTTTGATTTGAGCGTAAGCATAACATGCGGGTTTGAGAAGTGATAGAGGAGATTGAAGCTACCGTCTTTATCGAAGTATGCATTGAGAGCGACGCTTCTGAAACCGTCTGTTCTTTTTGAGAGGGAAATGATAACGCTCCTGAGCTTGTCTTGCGGTATATCCACAATTATGTCTCTCTCGCTCTCAAGCCGCACATTACCATGCTTTCTTAACCACCTTACCAGAGCTTTCCTGCTGAACACGGCCTTGGCCATTCAATACACACCTCAAAACCGTCTTCACGGCTTCACGATCGTGCCTACAGGCTGGTTATGCATCACTCTAACGAAATTTTCTACCTTCCTCCCGTCAAAAATGACAAGAGGTATTCCCTTGCTCTCCAGCAGGTCTATGGCTTTGAGATCGAAGAGCGCATACTTACCGGGGGACTGCTCCTCCCCCACAAGTATTTCTCTCATCTGAGAGTATGTTGCCTCGCTCAAAAGCCTTGCACCCGGCTGTGAGGGGTGCCTGTCGTAAAGGCCCTCAATCCTTGTTGCGTTCAGCACGATGTCAGCATCAAGCATAGCGGCGAGATCTGCAGCAACCTTGTCAGTGCTCTGTCCTGGTTTCATTCCGCCACACACAAGCCTTGAAGTCTTCCTCGCAATTCTTACCGCGTCCTCATAACTTTCAGGCACCTTCTCATTCCATTCAAGCATGAAGGAGAGCAGAAGTGCATTAACCCTTGTTATCGCTATTCCCATCATGTCCTGTTTCTTCTCATTGAGTCCGCAGTTTCTCGCCATCGAGATGTAGTTTCTTGCGTACTCTCCTCCCCCAGTAACAATAACAAAAAGCTCGAGTTCATTGTTAATGCTTTTTATTGCCTCAGCATACCCTTTGAACATCCTGCCCTCTTTATCTGCAAGCAGCACACCACCTCCGAGTGATAGCACCACCCTCTTCCATGTTGTACCCATCTCAGCTCACCTCTCTCCCCCTAACCTGAAGCTCTGTCCCTCACCCTCATACTCTCGTGTTCCTTCCCAAACCTGCTGCTCCAGATCTCCACGGCTTTGAGCAGGCCATCTATTATTGCCTCCGGTTTTGGAGGACATCCGTGAACATAAACATCAACCGGAATGTGTTTGTGGAGTGGGCCAACGATGTTGTAAGATCCTCTGAAGACGCCACAGCTCGCGGTGCAGGTACCGATAGCAAGTACCGCTTTCGGATGCGGCATCTGATCGTAGATTCTTTTGAGGCGTGGAGCTATTTTTCTGTTCACCGCGCCGGTAACCACGAGTATGTCTCCCTGCCTCGGGTTTCCCTTCTCGATTGTGCCGAAGCGCTCGATATCATATCTGGCGGAGAGTAGGCTGAAAAGTTCCACATCGCACCCGTTACATCCGCCGGTGTCAAGGTGTATTATCCATGGAGAGCGTCTTGCAGCCTTCATCAATATCCTCGCAATGAAATCCATAGCACCACCACGATGAGAGCAATCATTATTATTATGTAATGAAGTATCATGTTAATATTTTCGTCCCGTAGGGCGGTGATGATCCTGCTTTTCCCCCATATTTTGTACGAGTACGATCTATTATGCCTAATAATATGCTCGCCCTCACCACATAGATACATGGACGTTGCATCCTCCAACTCCTTCCACTTGATTTTTTTTCTTTCCATCATGTAAGTTGAAAGAGTAGCCATAAATATAACCACCATTATGCCAATTTCGAACCCCTGGGGAAACGGCGATGTCACTGAGATGTTGTTCGCATACACCATCAAGCTCATCCGCACACCTCCAGACTTGATCTCATAGCCTCTGCAAGCGATATCAAGGGCCTGTAATGGATCCCGAGGAAAAAGGTCAAGGCGAAGAATATGAAAAGTACGGACAGCGCCACAGGGGATGTGCGTGCAATTCTTCTGTAATGAAAATTCTTTCTCAAGTTATAGGCGTTGATTCCGTACGCAACCGAAGCTATAACAAAGACCACAGACAATGTGAAGAGGAGCGGAGATATTCTGAGAGTGTAGTAGAGAGCAAAGTACTTGGATACAAAACCCGAAGTCAGGGGCACGCCAATTGATGACAGTATCCCCGTTGAGAAGAGCGGTTCCATATATTCTCCGGTTAGCTGTCCTCTCAGCATGAGGCTTCCGAAAATGAGAGTCTCGAAGATCATAGTATTTAAAAGGTGGACAAAAGAGTAGAGGGCGAGGTTGTTGGAAGGTGTCGCCACCACAAAAAGAAAAAGTGCAAACGCAATCTGCGCTATGCTTCCGTAGGCGAGCGCTTCCAGCAGGTTTCTTGAGTAGAACGCCATAACGGCAACAACAACACCCGTGATTACCGCAAGGGTAACAAGCAGAGCATCGAGCTGCGGAATGGAGCGCAGGTTGAAGACAGTCATCATCCTTGTGATCAGGTAGAAGCACAACACGGGAGAAACCGAACCGAAAAAGAACGAAGCCGGAACATTTGTGGTTGACATCACCTTCGTCTTCCAGAGATAGAACGGAAAAAGCGCACTTTCAAAAATCAGAGCAGCCACGACCATGCCAGTACCAAAGAGGGCCAACGGAAACATAGCGGTATGTGCGCATAGCATCCTAAGCTGGTAGAGGTTGAGGGTGCCGTAGGTGGAGTAAATGAGAAAAATACCCAGCAGAAAGAGTGTGGACACAAGGGCCATCGGGAATGCATAGTACAGGGCTGTGTTGTATCTTCCCTCCTCCTCGGAAACGCTGACAAGACCGTAAGATGCTACGGTCATGATCTCGAGGTAAACGAAGATGTTGAAGATGTCCCCAGAATGCAGGACACCAAAAACTCCTATGAAAAGAAGCAGGAAGAGCGGGTGCACAGCGTTCGGGAGCCTTTCGGTTCTCAAACTCAAAAATACGAGCAGCATCGATAGCGCGGAGAAAACTATCAGGATCGAGTTGTAGAGAAAGATCTTTATCTCTATTCCGAACGGCGGTGCCCATCCGCCGACGCCCATGGACAGGGAAGGTGCCTGTGTGTTCGTTAGCTTTAGAAAGGTGAAAACAGCAAGCGCAACCATGGTCGCTGACGCTACAAGATTTATATCTTGAAGGTATCTCGACTTCTTCCGTGAGATGAGCACGAGGTTAATTATGAGAAAGAGTATTAACACTCCGACACCCCCGAAGCTCGCGATCTGGAAGCTCGAAGCGCCGAATATTTTCACGGAATTTCACCCGATTCAACAGCTCTTATGTAGAGTGCAAGCAACACCGCGGTAACGGATATATCTATGACTATGGATGTGAGGATGAGAGCCTGAGGCAGGGGATCAACAGCTGAGCCAACAAAACCCCCAAGCTTCATACCTGGTGTGAGTATCGGTGCCACACCTCCCTGTCTGTATGCCGATGCCACGAGGTACGCGTGCATCCCGTTAACGATTATTCCGAGACCCATCACTTTCTTCATGAAGCTTTTTGCAAACACGACCACCATTATCCCCGCGGATATCAGCAGGATTGAAAGGACGTGCTCCATCATTCCACATACCTCCACAGGATTAGTGTTATGGCTGTGACGACCATCAGACTGCAGGCGAGGTTCATGAGTATCGAGTACTCACCACTCCACAGGGAAAAAAGGCGCTGTGTCCCCACAACCTTCGCTCTATAGGATGCCCCCAAAATAATGATCATAAGAATCATGAATCCACCGAAGCTCTCCATAAACGAAAGCTTTTTTTCTATGAAAATCTCCCTCACAACTCCCTTTCTCATGGTGAGGAACACAAGAAGGAAACCCGTAGCCATCACAACGCCTCCGGCAAACCCTCCGCCGGGGGAAAGGTGGCCGTGTAGAGATACCGCTAAACCCACGATCATGATAATGGGAAAAATTATCCTCGCGCTCGCAGCGGCAATTTCATCCATCATTCCTCGCCTTCATGCACTTTTGAGTTCTGAAACTTTTTCTCTCCCTTGAGAGTATCACACCCACAACCGAAAGTGATGCGGATATCAGCACCATCTCCTCTCCCAGAGTATCATAACCTCTGAACTCCCAGACAATGGCGTTCACAACATTTGCCGACGTCAGTTTCGTTATTGCGTTCTTCAGGTAAAAGGTCGGTATGGTGCGCCCAGCCGTTGTTGGCTGGTTAAATGATGAAATGCTGAGGGCACACGCAATAATTATAACGGAGATCATCGCTACCGCATCCGTAATTCGGATCTCACTCATACCTCTCACCACACTTTTTGATGACATAAACGAACAGAGCCGTTGAGATTCCAGCATTCACCGCGAGCTGTGTTATGGCGAGGTCGGGTGCGCTCATGAGGTAAAAATAAAGACCGACAAAGACATTCATTATCGCCAGAATGACGGCTGCTTTGAGCAGATCCGCTGTTCTCTGCAAAAAGGCCACGAGGATAATGCATATTGCAAGTATAATTACAGATAGCACAGGCATGTTAACCACCCGTCCTGCTCTTCCTCTCTTCCTCACTGCGATAGTAACATAACGCAATCAGATGGGAAGACACGGGGACTGTAAGGAATAAAAGAAACAACAAAAGTGCCGACTTCAATCTCAGTTCGGTATTACGAGAGGTGAGCGTGAAGATGAACAGGGAACCCATGACCCCGCCGACGCTTATCATCGTGGCCGCCTGCATCCTCATCATGAAGCTCCTCATCCTGAATATTCCAATGGCTCCGAAAAGCATGCTCAGAGCGGATACACTCAATAACACTTCTGTTAGAGTTACCACACACATCACCAGCTTTAACGTTCCACCACGTATCTCGTTACAGCAAGTGTGCCTGTGAAAGACAACATTGCCAGGATTATTGCAATATCAAGATAAAACGGCTTTGTCCTTGCATACGCGAAGATTGTAAGATAAAGGACAGTCATATCTGAAATCAGATCGGCGCAGAGCATGAATTCATAAACTTTGTGTGATGTAAGGAGCCTTACCACAACCATCACGGTCGTTGCAAGCAAAAGATACGTGTATATCATTCTATCCCCCTCCCCTTTATGCTGTTTATGAACTTTTCTCCAACCTTTCCCTTCTTAGCTTCCCAAGCCGAATGGACTACTGCATGTCTGTTCTCGCACTTCACAACTATTGTACCTGGGGTGAGGGTTATCCCGTTGTATACCAGCAGGTTTGCCATCTCCGATGTGAAAGGTCGTTTTAGATTCGTATAGCATGCTCCACTTTCATCACCTCTGAGGATCGTAATTGCCATTTTCACATGTGCTTTTACTTCCTCTACGATGAAATTCACAAGAAAGAATAGAAACGCGATGATGGCCTGAAAAAACCTTATATCTCCTTTCCGCGGGAACATGAACCTTGCAGCGAGAAAAGTTACCGCAATGCTTGCGCCCGCACCAACGACAAGGTCCTCATATGTAAGTGATGCGGTAAACAAAATCCACACACAAAGTAGTGTTATGAAGGCTGCGATGAACCTCTGCATATTCCAAAATATTCTGTTTTGGTGAATATATAATTTTCTCGAAAATTTTATATGGAGTTTAGGACAAAGATTGGCTATGTCTGAATTTATTTTCAGACTTCCCGATGGTAGAGAGGTTGGCAGGGCTTCAAACATCGAGGAATTCCTTGAAAGGCTAAAGGAAGTTCCTTTGGAAAGTCTCGAGTATCATTTCCGTAACGGTCACTTCGCACCCTGGCTAAAGGATAATGGTCATGGTAGGCTCGTATCCAGGCTCAACTTGGTAAAGAAAGCACACGGGGAAAATCTCAGGGAGAAACTTATCAGGATTGTTAAAAACTACCTGATTAGTATAGGAAAGAAGAATAAGAAGCGCAGGAAAAGCACAGGCGGGAGGAAGAGAACCGGCAGCAAAGGTTGCAGGAAGAAAAGAAAATGAGGCGGAGGTTATGCTGAAGGGTGTGAAGATAGGCTTGTTCCTCCTTCTTATTTTATGTGTAACAACAGCACTCTTATATTCCAAATTACCCGAGAGAATCGCAATACACTGGGGTGCAGATGGTAAGCCCGACGATTATACTCCTAAGCACATAGCCTGTATAGTTATACCAGCTATAATTCTGCTTCTCCTTGGCCTCTTTGAAATCATACCGAGAATAGATCCTTTGGGCAAAAATATTCGGGAGTTCTTGCAAATCTATAACCAGCTGATCGTAATCCTTCTTCTCTTCCTTTCAATAATTCATGTTGCAATCTTGCTATGGAATCTCGGGTTTGAGTTCAGCATGAGTTCGGTGGTTTTAGCCGGGGTGGGCATAATCCTTATCTATTTTGGCACAGTTATGCCAAAAATGAAACCCAACTGGTTCGTAGGGATAAGAACACCATGGACACTTAGCAATAGGAGGGTCTGGAAGAAGACTCATGAGTTTGGAGGGAAGAGTTTCATCATTGCTGGAATAATCATAATTGCCGCGAGTTTGCTAATTTCTATTCAGGGCACAGAACAAATCGTTTGGATTGTGGTGCTTTCGGCAATAATACCATCATTTATTCTGATTATTTACTCCTACCTCGAGTGGAGAAAAGGGATCAATTCCGTTTGATTTTGAGATTTTGGAAATTCTGACGTATTTTTTAAATTCTTCGGGATGCCATGAGTTATAATAATCCACCCAAACTGCGTGTTTTTCTTCCACCAGAAGGTAGTTGATGTTGAGAAAATGAGTTTTGTTATAAATCACATAAAGCACTGCTATGACTCTGCCGTACTTGCCATAGGTATGCCTTTCATCAACATCAAGAAAGATCCGGGTGTGGTTGGACAACACCTGCTCAAGGAATTTCTTGGCCTCCTCACCGCCCCTCTCGTTGAGTTCATAAGCGTTTATGTCAGCAAGTCTCACCTTAAATTGCTGGTTCGCCTTGAAACCCTTGAAACAGTAAACCCAGAGCGTGTCGCCATCAACAACCTTTTCAACCCTGCAAACAGCATTTATCTCTGGTTGAGCAGCTCCTGGTTTCGCAACAGCCCAGAGAGCAGCTCCCGCCAGCAATACTGAAAGCAATACCACCAGTATCGTCTTATCAGTTTTCATTAAAGATTGTCGGGATATAAAGAATAAAAATCATGACCCCAGTTCATTTACAACATGCATGGGAATATCTTTCAGTTTTTTCTCAACTCCTTTCATAAGATGAGAACCTCCTCCAGCGTAACTCTTTCCTGCATTCCGGCGGCATAATTAGTAACCACGCAAAGGGATGCGTATTCCAAACCCTGTTCCTTTGCCAGCGTTGCTTCTGGTGCCGAGGTCGTGCCAACAACATCAGCACCAAGCACTCTGTACATTTTTATTTCTGCCAGCGTCTCAAATCTCGGGCCAGTGGTGCATACGTAAACTTTCCGTGTGTGTACGTTAAAACCATGCTTTTCGCATACTTCTTTCAAAAGCTCGATGAGTCTATGAGAATACGGCTCGGTCATATCCGCATGCACAACCTTATCTTCAAAGTATGTCCAGATCCTTTTGGTAAAATCAATAAAATCCACCGGCAATACAATATCTCCTGGCCTGATCTCTTGTCTTAATGAGCCGACAGCGTTAACGCCGATAACCATCCGAACATTAGAAAGTTTGGCGGCCATTATGTTTGCATGATGGTTTATCCTGTGCGGTGGAACATCATGTCCCTTGCCGTGACGAGGAATAAAGAGAAACTCCTTACCATCTGGAAATTTAACCCTGTATGCAACAACAGTTCCGTAGGAAGTATTTATCTCAAATTCCTCACTGTCCTTGAACAACTTTTCCAGTCCGCTTCCCCCTATCACGCAGAGCATGAAGAAGGGTAGGAAGTAAAAGATTTTTTACTCTTACGAAATCTCCTTCAGAAAGGATTCGGGCAAATCTATCTCAAGTTTTAATTTTCTTTTTTCTTTTCTCAATCGATCTATGAGATCTCTGTCATTTGTAATGAACCAGTCACAATCATTGACACAGGCTGTAGAGATTAAGAGAGCATCGTGAGTTTTCACACCCTTCATCACAACAAACGGGTATATCTCCCAATGAAGTTCGTCTTTCAGTTCTTTAAGACCAGACTTTTTTAACACGTCTATTTTATCCTTTACTACCTGTATAATGGTCTCAAGCTCATCTCTACTGAGTGCTTTATCGAGATGCTTGAACATAGAAACTATAGGAAACCCATGCCTATACACTTTAAGTCCAGATACCTCTTTTCTCAAAACATTGAATACTTCTGCTATTGCTAGTGTAGATGTGAATACCTCATATACATCATTATTTTCAATGAAACTTTGAGTCAGTACGTGAGATAGGCTATACTCCCTAAATCTCTCGAGTAAAATTCTGTCTTCCTCTAATGTGTTGCGATTCGCTGAAAATTCCTCTATAAGAATCCAGTTAGCGATAACATTAGAATCCAAAAATACTCTGATTCTTGACATTCTTTAATCACCGAAGACTATCTCATACAATGTTTTTCTTTTCTTTTTTGGTTTCCAGAGCCCTTTTATCTGACCTCTTCTTCCGTGTTTTGTAGTTCTCTGTCTAATTTCGTAATATTTTCCAGTAACTGGATTGTAAATCCTTCTTTTTGTTGATTTTTTTCTTACCATCCTTTCACCTCGAGAAAAATTTCAAGTTACAATTATAAATCCTTTTTGGAAAGCTACGAATTTTGGAGAAATGTAATGGCGCCGGGGGTGGGATTTTCGAGGCTTCTGAAAAATTTAGCCTGTTCGAACCCACGCGCCCTTACGGG
>WAPT01000010.1 GCA_015520605.1 Nanobdellati archaeon | reverse complement strand
TTCTTTGGCTTTCCGTAATCATTTTTTCCAGAGCTTCGTAGTTAACCCTTTTGCTAGGAGTGGGCGAAATTTTTTTTGAGATTTTTTCAAGTTTTTCATTTAATTTTTCAATACTGTTTTCATCGGTTTTTCCGGATTCTGCAAGTACCTCTATGACTTTTTTCATAGTCACCATCTTTTCTATCAGATGCCGATATCATTCTGAATCTTACAAATCAATCTTGTATCTTTATCTTTATATTCTTTCTCATACATGGTAGACTTTTTATGTCTACGAGAAGCTCGTTTCGGAGTTCGGGAGTTTTGTTTAATCTTCTATTGAGATAATTTTTTCAATGAGAGCTTCGCTGGCACATTTTTCTTTATCATTTTTCTTTTCTTTAACTGTATGGTTTTAGTTCGATCTTCAGTTCCTCAATTTCAGACCGCGGACTTCCCTATTACTTTTCAAATCAAGCCCCTGCTTTTTTAACAAACAGATTCTCCATGTCCTTTATCGTGGTGTGGATGTAGTTTTTAATTAAAATTTTAATGCTTTACCTTCGCATTCTCATTTTTTTTGGATCTTCAATTTCACGCAGTTTACTATCAAGAAGGTCCATCCTTGTTTCCAAGTCCTTCTCGATCTTTGTTATCCTCTCCTCCGTTTGGGAAGAAAGAGCGGTAACTCTTCTCTTAATCTCACTCAGATCCTCTCGCACTTTCCTACTTTCTGGAGAGCGAGTTGATGAAGAGCCAGGCACGGTGGTGGTTGCTGGTATTGAGGGAATGGGCTGGGGTTTTGATCCTGTCCCTGAAGATGGCGGGGTTCTCTTCAGAGATTCAAGAGTCTTTTTAAGTTCCCCCACATCCACGCTGAGTTTGGAATACAGAGTCCGTAAGTTGTTAAGCTGCTGCTTCAACATCTCCAGCTCTCTGAGCTGGACGGGTGCGGGAGCCACAACCCTTACAGATGGAGGTGATGCTACCTGCATGGATGGTGGAGAAGTGGCTGGGAGTTTGACTGAACTCTGTGCGGATGAAGTCTTTGATCCGAACTCCGAGACCCTTTTTTCGAGCTCGTTCATTTTTTCCTTTATGTTGTTAATCTCGGCCTTTAGCTCCGAAAGTGATGTCTGTGGCGTTTGGATAGCGGACTGTGGTGTTTTATGCGCCGTTTGCGGGGGTGTCTGTGCGGGAATTATCGTCCCCGGCCTTAGCTTCAAAGAGCTGATATCTTTCTCAAGCTGGAGCAGCCTCTGGTTTATGAGCTTTATCTGGTTGTTTATCTTGGTCACCTCGATCTGGAGATTGGAGGTGGTTTGTGAAGTTGCGGAGGGTGCTGATGCTTGCATAGAGGTTTTTGCCGAAGGTGGTGATGTGGTGGTGAGTTTCTTTACGTCTTCCTGGAGAGCGTTCAGCAGCTGGTTTAGGTCTTCGACTCTCTTTCTCACCTCCGCAACATCCAGCAATTTTGCATACTTAACCTGTATGTCATCTACTCTTGATTTGAGATCTTCCACGGCGTTCGTGAGATTCAGAATCTTTTCAACGTCTATTTTTTCCAGAACGTCCAATTTCTCAAGATTTTTAAGGCCTTGAAGAACAAGTTCCACCGTTTCCTTGAACTTATCCATGTTTTCCTGTAGGAGTGCTATCTCCTCGGAGGCTTTCAACACCTCCAGCTTTAGCACAAGGTCATTGTTTTCTATATCTGTGAGCTTCACCTCAATTTCGTTGAGCCTTTTCAGAAAATCAGAACTTTCCAGCTCTTTCAGCTTCTCCGGGGAAAGCTTCTTTTTGAAGTTTGTAAAGTCCTCCTCGACAGTCTCAAGCTTCTGATTGAGATCGATGAAAAGGAAATCGACCTTTTCCTTTAAGTTTTCGAGCTGTTCCTCAATTTTTTCCATTTTTTTCTGGAGAATGGTATCTTTCGCCATGGTTTTTAACACCAGCTTATTTTCCATTTTCTCGTCTTATTTCTGAGTTTAATTCTGTACTCAAGGTGTATATAAAAATTAAATGCTGGTAAAGAAGAAAGCTTCCTGTCACCTTCCCCGCTTTTTATCCTTTCCTTTATCCTTCGAACCCGCGCTTCACAAGCTCGAGCAGAGATTCCGTCTTTTCCTTCAGATCACATAGGAATTTTTCCTTCAGCACGCGGGGAGATGGGGTTCTGTACACAAAATACCTTCCACGTTTGCCTCCGGTACAGCATTTGGCTTCTCTTTCCACGAGACCTCTTTCGTAAAGCTCGAGCAGTATCCTGTTAACTGTAATTTTGGTCTTACCCGTCTTTTCCGCTACATCATCCACTTTTATCTCCTTCCCATATGTGAGTAGCAGCACGAAGCACTCGATCTCTGCAGGTCTAAGACCGTAGAATTTTTTGAGGAACTCAGCGATACTCTCTATGCTTCTTATCTTTGTTTCTATCCTGATCCTTTCCTGCTTCGCCCTCTTTTTCTTGACCATGGTTTTAAGGTTTATGAGAATCCATATTTAAAGTTTTTGCATGAGATATAATACATCTTGCAAAAACTAAAAAGGAGGGTTGGTGACCATGAGCGGCAAGGTGGAGGAAATAAAAAGTGTTGAGGACTTCGAGAATAAGGTGATGAAAAGCAGCATGCCCGTGGTGGTGGATTTCTGGGCTGAGTGGTGTATGCCGTGCAGGATGATGGGTCCTGTGCTCGAGGAGTTAGCGAGAGAAATGGAAAACGTAAAGTTTTACAAGGTGAACATTGATGAAATCATAGAGCTTGCCAGAAGATTCGGGGTAATGAGCATACCCACCTTCATAGTATTCAAAGACGGTAGGGAGGCTGGCAGGATTGTCGGAGCTATGCCGAAACAGCTCTTCAGGCAGCAGCTGGAAAAGATGCTCAGCGAGCAGTAAACTGTGAATGACAAACTTGTTCATGCGACTTATGATTTCCTGGCGTGGCCATAATCTGACGATTCAGTCACACTTTGGGAAACTCTTTTAAATGTGGAAGAAAAGAACAAAAATACCATACTAACTATATCACGTCGGCTTGATGGTGGTGTGTTATGGCGGAGGAGATTGTGATTCTCGCTGGAGTGCCCGGGGCAGGAAAAACGAGCGTCGCTGAGCTTGCTCTCAGGAAGATGGCGGAAGAAGGAGAACGGTACAAGATAGTAAATTTTGGTGACGTTCTCTTCGAGCTGATGAAAAAGGACGGTATAGTGGAACACAAAGATGAGATAAGAGCTAAGGTTGATCAGGATACCTATGTCAAGTATCAAAAAATGGCAGCCGAAAAAATAGCGGAGGAGGAAGGCAGAATCATCGTGACAACACACATGTCACTGATGACGCCCTCTGGATTTTATCCCGGACTTCCCACCTACGTGCTCGAAAGGTTAAGACCTTCCAGAATAATAATCATTGAAGCTCCTGCGGAGGAGATCAGGATGAGACAGGAAGCCGATAAAACCAGAGTGAGGGGTTACGATTTCGAGAAAGATATAGACATGTACCAGCAGTTCAACAGAATGTATGCTGTAGCTTATTCAGCCATGAGTGGCGCGAGGCTTAAGATAATCCAGAACAGACAGAACAGGCTTAAGGAAGCGGCTGAGGAATTCATACAGGCCCTCAGGCTTTGAGGTTAGGAGGTGGTGAGCATGCTGAAAGAATACATGATGAAGCTCTCCTCTCTTCACGGAGTTTCCGGCAGAGAACATGAAGCTAGGGAATTCGTAAGAGAGGAACTTTCGAGGTATTGCGATGAGGTGAGTGTGGATGCACTCGGAAACGTAATAGGAAGAATTGGCGATGGTGACTTTAAAATAATGTTCGCAGCCCACATGGACGAGATCGGGATGGTTGTGAGGTTTGTGGATAAGGACGGCTTTATCAGGTTTACTACCATAGGAGGTGTGTTTGAACAGAATCTCCTTGCGAGGAAGGTTGTGATCCGCACATCCAAGGGTAAGGTGTACGGTGTTATAGGATCAAAACCACCCCACATCATGAAGGAGGAGGAGAGAAAAAAGCCCGTACCTCTGGAGGAGCTGTTCATCGATGTTGGTGCAAGAAGCAGGGAGGAAGTGGAGAAAATGGGAATAAGAGTTGGCGATCCTGTTGTTATTGTAAGCGAGATCTTTGAGCTTCCGAACGGTAGAATAGTGGGGAAAGCCCTCGATGACAGAGCAGGATGCGCGGTGCTTCTGGAGCTCGTGAGAAGGGTAAGTAAGATGAAATCCCAGCTTAAGGATATTTCAGTTTACTTTGTAGCGACAGTGCAGGAGGAGGTCGGACTGAAGGGAGCGAGGGTCGTTGCTTTCAAGATAAATCCGCACGTCGCATTTGCGATAGATGTCTGTCCAACAGGAGACCACCCGGGTGTTAAGGAGGAAGATGTACCCGTTAAGCTTGGAAAAGGCCCAACAGTAACGGTTGTGGATGGAAAGGGTTACGGTCTGATAGCACCGGAGAATCTCATTCAAGCCGTGATAAAGATTGCGGAAAAAAAGAAGGTACCCTACCAGCTCGAGGTTGCGGAAGGTGGTACAACGGATGCTACCATCATAAGCCTTACCAGGGAGGGTATTCCCGCAACTGCAATATCCATACCATTGAGGTACGTGCACTCTCCAGTTGAGATGCTTGCAATTGAGGATGCGGAAAACACCGTAAAGCTGTGCGAAGCGATCATTACGGAAGCATCTCTCCTCATGGACGCAGTGAACTTCAGGAAGGGTAAGAACTGAGAGGAAAAGTCTGCCTAGCTGATCATCACAACCACCACGGTTCTATCATCCCTGTACTCCACTCTCTTTTTTCGTGCAAGCCCAATTAGTTTTGTGCAGATATTCTTGGCATTTCCGCTCTGCATTACGGCGAGGAGCATTTCATTTGTTGACAGCACACCCGAAACGCCGTCGGTGAGCAGAAGGAAGACATCATTTCTTTTAATCATCAGCTCCGTACTGTGTGGGTTTATCACTTCCTCCCCAATTGCTTGCAGAAGCACACTTCCATGAGCATCCTTTTCTGTGGTCAACTCAGAAATCCTGCCGTTTCTGACGAGATAAGCCGGACTGTCGCCAACCCAGCATAGGATTCCATGCCATGGTCTCTCTTTATGTAGCCACAGTGCTGTAAGCGTGGTGTATCCGCACCTTCCTTTCTTCCGAGCTTTTAGAACACTATCGTTCGTGCTCAGCACAGCTTCGAGTAAGTCTTGATGCTTTCTTAGCTCCTCCGGCAGAATTCTGGTTGCAAGTTTTGCTGCTTCTCCCCCTCCCTTCGGGATGGAAACGCCATCAGCGACTGCAAACAAACGCAAATCTTCCTCTATTACATACCTATCCTCATTTTCTTCATGATCTTCCCCTTTGACGCTTAGAGCGCTACATTCTAGCTCAATCTCCATACCCGACTATAGTGTATAGGAATGAAAGTTTTAATTCAGTAAATAGCGTTGGAGACTCGAGCTACCTTTGTAGCAGCCCTCTGTTGCGCATATTTTTCTCCACTAAGGGATAAAGTTCAAGGTATTCCAGCTCAATCTCTTCCTTCTTGATCCCCACTGGCTCTAGTAGCTCCACAAGAATGTACAGACCTTCTATACCAAAAATGTCAAACATCACCGCAGGCCACGCCGTAACTCCAGCATCTTTCAGCTTTCTTATTGCTTCCAACTGCAGATGGAAGAACTCTCCTCTCGCTCCGGTAACTTTGTTGAAGCTTTCATCATCCCAGCCCTTGACGGAAACCCGGACCATAAGGTTCCTTGAAGAAGAAAGCATTGAAACGATCTTATCATTATACCCTATCATTATCCCGTTGGTCTCGAGGATGAACCTGGCATTGCTGACCGTTTCCTCCACATTCTCAATAATACTCACAACATGTTCTGCTGACCTCTCTCCCAATACCGGCTCGGCTCCGCTTATTCTGAAGAGAAACCTTCCGTTCCTCTCGGCAAGCTTAACAAGTCTGTTTGCAACATCTTCACTTGAGTAGAATTCTCCATACTTTTCTGGGTGGAGATTGCGGTTATGGTTCCAGCAGTAGGCACACAACAAGTTACATCCCACAGCATCAGCAGTAGCTATACCACCATAATACTTCGCGAACCTGAACCGGTAATATTTTCTCTTTCCATCTTTCATTACAATTTTCTCAACTTTTCTTGCTCTCTCCACGGGATCGAAAGGAATCAGCATGCTTCCACCGCGCATCAGAATTCGGCCTTCTCCAGAAGCTTGCTTTTTTCAAGAAAACACTTTACCATATCAACAACATCCTGTTGCGAGGCATGCTCAACATTGAGTACCACGTCGAACACGTGCAGATCTCTTCCAAGTGTGTAACCGTACATGTTCTTGTAGAGTTCCACGTTTTCTTTGTCTCTTTTTTTCACATACTCAAAAGCTTCTTCAAAGCTTATATTATCGCGTTTGCTTATCCTCTCAGCTCTGACTCGCTGCGATGCCTGAAGCCAGATCTTCACACCTTTCCCCCATATCCACGGCAGAGCCCAGGATGTTATCACACAGTTTCCTTTCCTCGCTATCTCTATCAGCAGCTGGTCAAGTTTTTTATCAAAGTTCGGGTCCTCTTTTCTTTTACGGAGGAACTCCATACCTTCCGGGGTTTCCCACCAGTTTTCTTCCTCCACTTTATAGCCCTCCCGCCTTGCCATCTCTTTGAGAACGTCCCCTCCGCAAACGTACTCAATGCCGTAAATTTCTGCGAGAGCTTTTGCTAAGGTGGACTTTCCAACGCCGGCCATCCCGCTTATTATGATGGGGGGAAGTGCATTTCTATTCTCTTTCTTTTTCATTTTTCCCACCATTTAGAAGCGCTTTCCTTATCTCCTCCTTAACCCTATAATGTAAAGGTTCCTCCACTTTTATTGTGTAGGCAACATCATGCCCGCCAGCTGAAGCAGCAGGATCTATACATTTTCTAATTGTTTCGTCCATGAACTCTTTGCTAAACAGTTTCATCGCTTCCCCTTCTCCCACTCTCACTATTATGCTGTCTCCTGCAAAGCAAAAGAGCGCTACACTTTTCCCTTCCTTCTCGAACCTCTCTCGCATTCTCTCAAATAAGACTCCGGTACTTCTTCCGGCTGGTGGATAAAATCGTATACTGCTTCTGACATCAACAATTCCAACAGCTATTCTTTCATTCTCTATGATGTTGAGGCGTGATTCCATTTCTTCGATCCTGGTCTCTATCAGCTCCTTCACAGCCGGATACAGAACATTAACAATCTTCCATACTTTCCCGCTTGTAAGCAGCTCCTTAACGAAGTCCAGATCCAGCCTTCCCGACATTACCGTTATCATGTAGTCAAGAACCCACCTCAGCTTTTCAAGATTATCCTCACCTACCTTTTCTCTCATGTGAGCAAGAAAGCTCTCAGAAATCTCACCCTTACTCTTATCGGCTATCAGCGAAAGCGAAGCTACCAGCGACCACCACTCTTCTCTCTCTTTTGCTTTTGCAAGAGAATCCAGCATGCTGTATATAATGTACGCTGTCGTTTCATTTTTATCACTCCCCCACAGGTAAGGGTTGAGCACACCATCCACAACTTCACTTATTTTCTCGGAGGGTGGGTGGTGATCAACAATGAGAACCCTGCTTCCCAGCCCCTTTAGGACTGTAAGAGCCTTAACGTCATCTTCCGTTGATCCGTTGTCCAGCAAAACCAGACAGAAAGAGGTCAGATCTCCCTTTGAGCACTGGATGTCCTGGAGTGCATCCTCAAGGTCGTACCATGGCCTTCTCATAGGATAGAATTTCATGACGGGCGGTCTTTTCTGAAGATGAGAAGATAGCATAAAAACGAGCTCTCTAAACAGAAGAGCCGAAACAAAGCCATCAATATCATTGTGGTATCTGATGATGAGACTCCTGCCTTCCGCCGTGGTATCGATAAGCGCGGAGAGGAAAGAGGTTATGAACTCTCTCTTTTTCTTTCCCTCGAAATTTTCCGCTACACGTTCAAGCAGCCTGTCCTTATGACTTTTTTTATTCTTTTCCAACTCTTCAAGAAAGCTTATGGCCTGTTCCTCATTGAGTTTTTCCATGGAAGTTAAGAAGAAGCTCGAAGATCCGCGTGTTCTATCGTAGCTCTTCATAATCGCCGCCACAACAACGTTCCCGTCCTTTATATCTGGAAATGCTCTCACACCCTTACCCTGAAACGCCGCAGCTGTAAGCTCTCCGCTGGTATCCTCCAGTCTGAAAAGGGTGGGCCCCCTTGTCTTCTTTACGCTCACAACTCTTGCCACAACTCTATACGTCTTGCCTTCCTCCCCCTCCACAATCTCCTTAATTATGGCCTGTATTTCAGAAGATGCGGAACTCTGCGATGTTTCTTTCCGTTCTTCCCGACTTTCCGCGCTTTCTTTCTTTTCCAAATTCTCTGCACACTCGCCCACGACTTCCTTAACTTTAGTCTCAGCGCTGATGCTCCGATTTTCTCTGTCTTTCCCTTTTTCCTGCTTTCCCTCCATTGTATCCTTTTCACCTGCTAAATTTTAAAAGAACTCATACCCATTCCGAAAGGGACTTTTCGTGGGCGGTCTTAGCAGTGTTCAGAGCTTCATCAAGCTTTATTTCCTGAAAATCTCTCGCCGCAATAGTCTTGATTCCAGTCGTTTCCGATATTTTTCTTGCGACTTCCCACGGCATGCTTCTAAGCATCTCCATACCAAAGTGCTGCAAAATCGCAAGCTTTGGTTTAGCATGCTCTATTATTTTTATGGCATCCTCGCTGTCCATATGCCTTGAGAACTCCACATCTTTATTTTTGTAAGGGTTCCTGTTAAACAGACAGTTCAGGATCAGCACGTCACATTCGGAAAACTGCGATCCTATGTTATCGAAATAGATCGTATCTCCCGTATATCCAATCGTGTACTTTTCACTCTCTATCCTAAACCCTATGGCCATTGGATCAGTATGAACAGCTTTTGTGGCCACGATCTTAACGGTGTTCACTCTGACAGAGTCTCCGGGCTTCACAACATAATACTCTTGAAGGGCGTTGAGATGATAGTTGCCGACGACCTTTTCCACAACCCTACTATTCTCTTCATAACCCTCTATTGCAGAAACATTACCTATTAACACTCCACCTTTTTTCACCACACCATCAGTCATCGCTTCTATTATCGCATTTGCATCGTTTGTGTGGTCTATGTGAGCATGAGAGAGGAGAAGAGCATCAAGCTTTTTTAAAGGCAAATTGTGTCTTATGGAATGCACGAGAGCTCCAGGCCCAGGATCAAGGTAGAGCCTCGTACCGTCCAGCTCGATGTAAATTCCGCCGGTGCTTCTTAGCTGGGTTATCATTACAGTCCTTCCACCACCCGTACCCATAAACTTTATGAAGTCCATAAATGATGGATGAGTAAACTTATTTAAAAACTTTATTCATCCCGGTTTCCGTCCCAATAGGCATAAAGATTTATATTAGGTGGATAATTAAGGTCTCAGTATGGATATAACGTATATCATTCCCATGAGTATTTTCGGTTTCGTAGGGGCATTTTTCCATTGAAATTTTTCTATTCAAAAAAGAATTTCTCTTAAAAACAGTTGCCAATCCAAAAGATTTTGAAGATGATCTAAAAATAATGGTTTTCGCATCCTTTTTTGGAAGTTTATACTTTTTCTTCTCATTTTTCTTAACGACTCCTGAAATTTTCGTGAATTTTCTTGGGTATTCGAGTGGATTTCTTTATGTATTCGTAGCGTTCAGGATTGCGAAAAGATACAGGAAGTGGTAAAATATGGATGCGGTGATAATATCCAAAATTTTAGGTTTCGTATTTTCTCTCCTTTGCTTACTTTTATCTCTCCTTACGCTAAAAAATGTTAAAGCAAACCTGAGAGCGAGCATTTGCAGGGTATTTTTGGAGGGAAAACTCTCGTTTTCCTATTTCGCTGCAGGAGGACTTGCGTATTCTCTTCTTTTTTTCATTTCGCTTTTTCTCAAAATAGAGATAGCAAAGTATGTGGCAGAACCACTGATATTTTTCTTTTTCTTTCTCGCACTTTTCACATGGTACAGAACAACAAAATTTTAGCATTGCTCATGCCTTAATGGTCTTACAACTCTCATCTTTGAGGGGGAGTCTTTATCCCTCTTCAGACTCACCATCACATGGCTCCTCACTGGCGCATGCTCATACCCGAGATATTGCTCGTCGTATTCCACCCTCACCCCTTTGGGAAAGCGCGTTTCAAGGTAGATTCCAAAGCACGCTCGTCTCTCTGCATTACCGCACATCTCATTGTTGCTCTCCACAAACTCCTCCACCTCGAAGGGCACGGAAGGGAGCCGGAAATCATCCATTTCTCTCAACCCGTAAATCTCCACCAGATACTCTCCGAATGGCCGGTTTATTTCGAAGCGCAATTCCGGGAGCATTATTTCGAAATCGTGGGCGCTGTAATAGACATGTTTGACGGGTTTTACCCTATATGTGCCGTATTTTTCAGTTTCGTAAATGATGTTGATTATGTCGGTACTCAGCAAATCCACAAACTCATCAAAGCACCTGCGTTTGGTTGGACTGGTTATGAGTGCGGTTTTCGGAACGCAACCTTCCGTTATGATGGCCAGAATGATATCACTGCTTGCAGCACGGCAGTACATCCGGAATTTCTCGAGCTCATCCCCGATCCATTTTTCCAGAAACCAGGTTCGGTAGCTCATAAACTACCCCATAAGTTCTCTCGGGGTATCAGACATGAGAGGCGAGCTCATCGCAAAAAGCTCACTTCACCTCCTCTTCATCATCCTGACAAAAGAAGAGAATCCCACTTATTAAAATTTTTTGTTTTTCTTCTGTTCAAATACCGATAACAAAAAGCTAAAAATTAATTTATTATCATAGTTCATCCATGATCACTATGCAAGATTTGGTGAAGAAGGTTTCGGAAAACCTCTCTGAGATAAAAACCAAAGTTGCCGTGATGAGCGGAAAAGGCGGGGTGGGGAAATCAACCGTAACATCCCTACTGGCGGTATGTCTCGCGAGAAAGGGAAAAGCTGCAGGGATATTCGATTGCGATTTCACAGGATCGAGCATACCTAAGATCTTTGGCTTGGAATCAGAAACCCCTGTGATTGATGAGGATATGGTTTATCCCGTAAGCAGCAGGAAATTTGGAATAAAGATTATATCAATTCATTTCTTTTTTCCGGAGAAGAGCACACCTCTAATCTGGAGGGGCCCGCTGATCTCAAAAACCATGCTCGACTTACTCTCAAAAACAAAGTGGGAAGCTTTGGATTACCTTCTTTTTGATTTACCTCCCGGCACTTCCGATGTTCCGCTGACCATTTTGCAGGTGGTGAAACCCGATAAGATTGTGATAGTTTCAACCCCACAAAAGCTCGCCACCGATATAGTAGAAAAGGCCATCAACATGGCAAGGATGTTGAACGCCGAAGTGACGTGTCTGGTGGAGAATATGAGTCTGTATGAATGTCCGAACTGCGGATACAAAAGTTATCTTTTTGGAAATGGTAAGGCGAGAGAACTTAGTAGAAAGTACGATGTCCCTCATTTTCTGGAAATACCTCTGGATCCACGACTTTCCGAACTGTGCGATGAGGGCAGAATTGAGGACTATGAAAATTTCGATTTCGATGTTGAAAATTTTTTGAAAATTTGAAAAAACGATCGTTGGTGTCTTTTAAAAATTTATATCCATGTCTCTCAACATGTTCCACCCGTATTTCCCGCCTCCATCGATCGAGATTACTCTGGGTGTATCAGTTTCTAAAAGGTAACATTTGTTTCCGAGAGCATAGTGTTCAAGGGTTTTCATGGTCAGTTCCTCGACGGGTATGAAGTACCTGCGCGTTTCTTCCGGCTTAAAACCGAATGCGAAATTCTCATCCACAACACCACGATAACTTTCCGCTTTTCTTACCTTTTTTGGTACATTTTCCCCAGCAACTTTGTAGATCGTCTCGGAAACAAACGCACCCTTTTTGAACTCGGGACCACCCAATGGAGACTTTTCACCGCGCTCTGAGAGAAGGAACTCCAAAGTTCTGCTCAAAATGTCGAGATTCTTTGGCAGAGGCGTTGCGGGGATGATCTCCAAACGACAGCAGACATCAATATCTTCTATTTTTAATTCATGTTCTTTGTCACACCTTCTTGACCCCACGATATATACAGATACTTTATCAACGTTCTGGACTCTGCTTTTGTAATTTTTGGGAAGGATGAGATAAAACGTCGAAAGTGATTCGTCACCGAAAAGAAGACTCTCCACATAAACTGAGGTAACTTCCCGCAGCGAGTCTACACCTTCCTCCTCCCCAACACCCACGACCACATCGTACAGAAGCGGATTAGAAAAATCCGTGCAGTAGTCCTGAGATCTTATTTCAACCCAGAACGCTTCAGGACGATAACTGTCTTCCGTTTTCGAAGTTGAGGTTGAACGTGGACCCTCCGGAATATTCCATTCCCAAACTTTTGAGGACGGTCTCGATGAGTTCAAGGTTATCGTTACTCTCCTGCACATCTAAGTAGTAGACAACAATATTACCCTCCGTAATGATTTCCAGCTCGTCGGTGAGATCCAAAATGTCCTCGCCAAACATAATGTATGAGTAGGATTTCTGCAACTTTTAAATTTTTAACACTTATAAATAAAAACAATCTCTCTGTAGAGCAATTTATGATGTTTCATTTTAAAGATCCTACTGGCTTTGTTCTTTCATTTCCTGCAGCGCTTTCAGAACTTTTTCCGCTGTTTTCACCCCCACGATACTTTCCAGCACAGCTCTGTTTATCCTACCGATATCCTTTATACTTCTTATGCCTGCGTTATAAAGCTTCCTTGCCTTGACTCTCCCTATTCCTGGAAGGAGAACGAACTCCAGAACGTCTTCCCTAACTCCATGCACCACTCTCTTCCTGAGTCTTTCGATCCTGTTGAGAATGGAAGCATCAGCGTTTATAACCCTTCCCACTTCTTCCGTTGAATAGAGCAGCCATTCAGTATTTTCTATCATGATTCTCAGATCTCCGGGCGCGACTCCAAATTTGGAAGAAATAACATCCTCCTTCTCCTCCTCAACCCAGCTTTTGAGTACAAGCGCGGCCTTCATGGCCCTCATGTGCGTGGCGATTTCAAAGCTCCACAGAGGAGGGAGTTCGACAAGTAGCTTCTCTTCATGCTCCTCAAGCATGAGCAACAGCTTTTCCTCCTCTTTCCTGCTTACACTCGGAAGGGGTTTAAATTCGGTGGTCAAAGCTATGAGGTGAAAGAAGGATACCTCATCAGCATTTCTCATATTTTCCCTTCTTAGGCCAGAAACGAGAAGATGTGCCGACACAGGGTCTATATAAAGTTCGGATACTCTCTTTCCGAGTTTTGTTGCCCTTATTTTTAAGTTTTTCCCGCTATCGCTTGCCCTGAAAAACAAACCGCCCGCAATATTACTACTCTTACCTCCAGTTTCCACCTCCACGAGCTCAAAAGCTTCGAGCATATCCACGATCCTTCTCACCTTCGCTCTGATTTCGTTCAGCTCCCTGTACTGGAATGCGTAGAAGGTTTTTGATATGAAACCCATTATTTGAGTAAAGGTGGTGAAAGGCACGCTGGCTATCAACCCAAGGAGGTGAACTCTCAGCACGGGCTCGACAGCAAGTTTTGAGTACACGGGCTCGGGTTTCCCCTTTATGTAGCGCTCCATACTATACTCAGCCTCTCTCTCGTTCTTGGCCACAGCTATAGCGAGCCCTTCTTTGTCATATTTCGGCCTTCCGCTCCTCCCTATCATCTGCTGGAACTCCAGTACGGGAATGTACTGTGCACCCTCCCCACTCTCAAACCTCGAAAGGTGCTTAACCACAACCACACTTGCTGGAAGGTTAACTCCAGCTGCAAGCGTGGGCGTGGCCACCATTATTTTTATCAACCCTTTTCTGAAACCATTCTCCAGAAGCTCCCTTTGCTTCTGAACGAGACCTGCGTGGTGAAAAGCCACTCCATTCTTAACGCAAGAAGCCAACTTCTTGCATTGCTCCGTAGGTGTGTCGAGAGCTGAGAGAACCTCACTTGCTAGGGAGTTCAAGAAGACCTTTTCCTGTCTTTTGATGAGCACCTTTCCGGAAAGCTTTGCCGCCAGGTTCTCCGCGTTTCTTCTCGAGTTTACAAACACGAGTAGCTGTTTATTCCTGTTGGCAAAGTAGATGAGCATTCCGTCAGCATCACCGACTCCGGCAAGTTTTTCCATTTCCCCATTTTCATACAGCAGCGCTCCACCGCAGAAAACGGATTTTTTAACAGGTATTGGTCTGTAGGTGGATGTAACAAGCTTTGCGTCGAGCCAAGAGGCTATTTCTTCAGCGTTGCTTATCGTTGCCGAGAGCGCAAGAACTCTAAGCGTGGGGATCATCTCTCTAAGCTTGGTTATCACAATCTCAAGGGTTGGCCCTCTGCTGACATCGTTGAGAAGGTGGACTTCATCAACGATCAACAGACCAACTTCCCTTATCCACTCCACATTGTGCCTTAACAGACTCTCAAGTTTTTCGGACGTTGTGATTATGAGATCGTAGTATTTTAACCAGGGATCATCACTGTCATAATCACCCATACTCAGAGCGACCTTTATGTTGAGATCCTCGTACTTCTGCTTAAACTCTCTGTATTTCTCGCTGCCTATTGAGCGGAGCGGCACAACATAAACAACCTTCTTCCCTCTGTTCCTTATCTCATGAATGGCGGCCATCTCAGCGATTAATGTCTTGCCCGAAGCTGTAGGAGCGGCAACAACCATGCTCACATCCGCGAATAACCCAGCATTAACAGCTTTCCTTTGCGGATCATTTAGCTCGGCAATCCCGTCAAATTCCTTTATAGTCTCAACGATGTCCTCTCCAAGAAAGTCGGCAAGCTCATCAATTTTCATGAGAATAAAACTCAGAGTTAAACCTTATAAATGGCTCGCGTTGTCAAATCTCCACCTCGTCGATTCGCCATCTCTGTATACTTCTCACGTTCTCAATGTTCTTTGTTGCATGCTTCCTGGCCATAATGATGCCTGTCCAGGCTATCATCGCGCCATTATCACCAGCATATTCTCTTGGCACTACATAAAACCTTGCGTTTCTGTCCTCACACATCGTCCGTAACATTTCCTGAAGCCTTTTGTTAGCAGCCACACCTCCTGTAAGAAGCACTTCCTCCTTGCCTGCGTGTGCTAGAGCCCTCTCAACAGCTTCCGTTAACATGGCAAAGGCATGCTCCTGAAATGAATAGCACAGGTCTTCAAGCTTATAGCCCTGCTTCAACCTTCTTTCCAGCTCGGTAACAATACCAGAGAACGAAAAATCCATACCCTTGACGACATAAGGCAGGGAGACGAATCTGCCCCTCCTGGCAAGTTTTTCAATCACAGGCCCGCCGGGAAAGCCCAGGCCAGCTGCTCTCGCGAACTTGTCCAGAGCGTTGCCTATAGCTATGTCGAGCGTCTCACCAAGGATCCTGTAGCGGTTGTTTAGCTTTGCTATTATCTGGGTGTTACCTCCAGAAACGTAGAGCGTTACAGGATCCCTTGCCTGAGTGACGAGCAGCCCTATTTCTATGTGCGCCTGACAGTGGTTTACAGGCACCACAGGCTTATCATACTTCAGGCAAAGGTATTTGGCCACGATCTCCCCTATCTTTAAGCATGGTCCCATGCCCGGTCCAGCCGAGAAAGCAACGAGATCAACATCTTTTATAGAGAGTTGTGCCTTTTCCAGCGCAGCAAGAAGAACATCCCTTGCCATGGAAGCGTGGTGTTCAGCCACATCCCTTGGCTTCATCCCACCATGCTCTGTGGTGTATGTGCTTTTTTCGTTTGCGAGGATTTTTCCACCGTTCTCATCGGTTGCTATTCCAACCCCAAAAGTGTGAGCTGTACTTTCTATCCCCAAGCAGATCATACCGAACTCATTGTAACCGAAAATATTTTATAATTCCGCAAGAGACCGGCCATACACCGAGAAAAACAACCTGCCCGATCCCTCTTCCACCCGCTCAGCTCGTGATCTCACAAAGATAATTAATAAGGGTCGTCCCCCATTTGCACGGACCCAGATTGGGTGTGGTGAACAGGTCGCTTAAGTTTTCACACGGAAGAACCCTCTTTTGTCTCTTTAGGTACTTCAACATACCAGCATTTACCACAGAAGAGCCTGTTGCCCGCTTCAGCAAGAAAGCTTCTGCACTTCGGGCAGAGTTTACCCTTCCTTATCACTTTACCATCCTTCACCTCATATTTCTTCCAGAGCTGTACTTTCTTGTGTTTGCTCTTGCTCTTGGGCTTCTTGGCTATAATGCATCACCCCACACAAGCATGAACAGCTAAATTTTAAAAAATTTAGCGAAGGGTAAGTGGTTTTCAGCTCTTTACATCCTCTCACTGCTGTGTCTGTTCTAAAGCTTTAGCTTCCTCTGTTCCCCCTTCCTGTTCCTGCTTTGTCTCCTCCTTCTCCCTTATAGGCTTGGGAAACACAAACGCAATTACTTTGGCTTCCTGCTTGCCAAAGCGCTGGTAGATTTTGTCCACCTCTATGTGGGTGTCATCTACCTTCAGCTTTTTGGATAGCTCAGCGAGGATTTCCTTTCTGCTGGGAGTGGCACCCTGAAAGGAAACTATGGCCTCTATTTCCCTCCTTTCAAGCAGAGGATTCTGAACATCCTTAACTATCGTGATCTCCATAGCAACGCACCTCCTTCTGCATCGCTTTTAAAACACTTGAAGAGCATATTTGCCCGGAGCAGTTATACCAAGCTTTTTAGCTATCTCGCTCTCAACATCCCATATTATGACTATGCCCTTCCAGTTTCGTGTGAGATCCTTGCTCCCACAGACCACACACTCGTCTCCTTCCTCCACTATCCTTTTGCACTCCCTGCAGGCCTTCATTCTTCCATCACCTCAACTTGGCTGAAGGTCTGTCGTGGCTACTACACAGGACTACTTCTTACCTTTTCCCTCAGCCTTCGCCTTTTCCTCCCTCTCAGCAATTATCCACTCTATCGCGCCCAATCCAGGTTGCCTCATTGTCAAAATTATTTTGTTCTGCTCACTCTTCTTCATACTCACACCGATGATCCTCGCCCTGACTATATGTCCTACCTTAAGTACACGCTTTGTGTCTCTTCCCACAAGCATAACATTCTTTCTATCATAACTCAGGTAATCGTTCGTAACCTGCGAGATATGGCAGAGGGCATCGATTGGGCCAAAGCGCACGAAGACACCGAACTCCGTTATGTCCACAACCTGACCTTCCACAACCTCATTAAGCAAGGGTCTGAACACAAGCGCTTTGAACTTAACGGGGTAGTGCACTCCTGGATCCTCAACAACCAACCTTCCCTGCCCCACTTTAAGTATATCCATTATGGCAAGCACAACACCCTCAAGTTCAGGGACGATTTTATTCTCGTATTTTTTAGCCAGAGACCTTTTTATGGCCTCTATCTTATTTCCGCTGAGCCATTCGGGAGGAACCCGCACCTTGTCCTCAATTGTGCTTATGAAATACATTTGCGCTCACCAGAAAGTGTTCTCGTGCAAGAAATTTTTGACGTAAACTAAATGGACGGGTAATTTTTTTAAATCTTAGTCAGGAGTGAGGAAACCGCCTCGTAACAAATGTTTGCCTAAGATTCCATCTCATTGTGTCTTCACAAAATCAATAAGTTCTCTTGTGGTCTCGCAAAGGTATTAACCAAAGCCAATTCTCTTTATTACCTTGAAATACTGAGCGAAGAGGAAAAGAAGAAGCTTGTGGGTGCTAAGATGGAATTTAAAGCCGATCATCGTGTAGAAATAAAGTACCATCGGAAAGTCTTTAGCTTTGGGTGTGAAGAAATCTGAAGCCCGCGTTTATAATTCTCCCTCCTATTTGAGATTGTGTAAAGAAACAAACGCCGTTAATAACCTCGCAACACGCTCTCAATATTCTCTGGCAACATGGAGCGAGATTCTTTGCAGATGTTCTTGAGAAAATCCCCTCTTCTAACCCATTTCACTTCAATCAAATCGCTTTTTGCTACAGCACCATCTTCTTCAGCCTCACAAAGAAATGTTACCACTTTAGCTTCTTCCCCTTTTCTGTTTTTTACTGTTTTCTCTCCCAACCTTTTTACTACTTTAACATCAAGTCCTGTCTCTTCTTTTACCTCCCTCTTTACAGCCTCCTCTTCGGTTTCGCCTTCCTCAACTTTTCCTCCGATTACATGCCACTTACCACCAAGATTCATGGGATGTTCTCCGAAACGTTTTCTTCCTATGAGGATTTTGTCCTTGTGGAATATCACCGCTAAAGCGACGACTTTCATGTGTTCTATTGTGTTGGTAAAACCTTTTGACTTTGTTTTCGGGAAATTTTGACTCCCGATAAGCATAGCAAGCACGGATTTCATTTTTCAGATCTGCTGCGGAGAGCCAGGAAGGACGAGTAAAGATGGTTGTGTAGCATCTTAATTTAATTTTTAGCACTCCACATTATTTTCATGAGCACGAAGCCCGAAATCTCCGCAATACTCGAGAAAAATGAGAAGGAAAACAGCGAGCCCCCGCAATCTTTCAGAGAGTACTTCTCGCACCCTCTTTTGAGAGAGGGGAAGATGGAAAGAAGGAGATATCAGGAGATAATAGCCGCAAGCTGTATCAACAAAAACTCGCTCGTTGTTCTGCCGACCGGACTTGGGAAGACCCCCATAGCCATACTTGTAGCTGCCCACCGTCTCTACAAGTATCCGGAAAGCAAGGTTCTTGTGATGGCTCCTACAAAACCCTTGGTTGAGCAGCACTACCGCACTTTCAGAGAGTTCCTGAAGCTCCCGCCAGAGGCCTTTGTGGTTGTTACGGGAAAGGTGAAAAGGGATAAGCGAACTGAGCTTTGGAGCAAAGGCAGGGTTTTCTTTGCAACTCCTCAGGTTGTGGAGAACGACATAATCACGGGACTGCTAAGCTTTAAGGATTTCTCGCTTGTGGTTTTTGATGAAGCTCACAGAGCGGTGGGGGACTATGCCTATACCTACATAGCGCGCAGGTACATGGAGGAAGCAAAGAATCCATTGATACTTGGGCTCACGGCATCCCCCGGCGGGAGCGTGGAGAAAATAGGAATGATTTGTGGCAATCTTTTTGTTGAGAATGTGGAAATCCGAACCGAGCTCGATCCAGATGTAAAACCTTACGTTGCGAGGAAGGAAATAAAATGGGTTACGGTCAGGATTCCGGAAGCTTTTGTAAAGGTGAGCAGACTTCTTGAGAGAGCGTTGAAAAAGAGGCTCGCAAGCCTGAGAAATGCTGGCTTCAGAGAGGTGCCCGCTTCCCCTAGAAAAATATCCAAAAAAGTACTGCTGGAGCTCCAGGAGAGAGTGCTGAAAGCCCTCGAGAAGGGAGAGGGAAGCGGTGCTCTTTTCGGGGCCGCTCAGGCTTTGGCTATGGCTATCAAGCTTCTCCATGCAATCGAACTTCTCCAGACTCAGGGAGCAAGACAGTGCTATGAGTTTTTCAGGGAGCTTGAGATGGACGAAAACAAAAGGAAAGCTGACGAGATGCTTTTAGCAGATGAGGACGTAAAGGCAGCAATATCTCTTCTCTCAAGGCTTATTTCAAGTGGAGTGGAACACCCCAAGTTCAAGCACATACTTTCCATTCTGGAACGGGAAGTAAAGGACGACAGAAAGGCTATAGTTTTTGCACAGTATGTGAAGACAGCGGAACTTGTAGTTGAGTATATAAAGAAGCACGGAAGCTCATCGTTGAAACCGGTGCTTTTCGTCGGTCAGAGAAAGGGGATGACTCAAAAAAAGCAACTCGAGATCATGGAAGCGTTCAGGAAAGGTCTGTTTAACGTGCTTGTGGCCTCTTCCGTTGCTGAAGAGGGACTGGACATACCAAAGGTGGATACGGTTATATTTTACGAACCCATACCTTCCGAGATAAGAAGCATACAGAGGAGGGGCAGAACCGGGAGGTTTGGAGAGGGAAGAATCTACATTCTGATGACTAAAGGCACTATGGATGAAGCTTTCTACTGGAGTGCTTATCATAAAGAGAAGAGAATGATGAAATATCTAAGAAAATTGAGGGAAGAACTAAAAAAAGCAAACATTGTGGTACACACCTCACCATTTTTCTCCAAGCAGGGCGTGGTGAACTCGATAAAGCTTGCGGACTCCCCCTGGAACGTTAAGCCCGAAAATATGTCAATGGAAAATAGAGATGCTGGTGGTGGGGAGGAAAAGACCGCTGTAGGAGATCATAGAGAGGAATCTCTCACCAAGGAAGAGAAAAGAGATGATAGAAGGAAAGAAGGTGAAGAGAGTGAAGGAAGAATGGGAGAAGAAAAGATCGAAAACGGTTGTGGGGAAACTAACAAGAGTCGTGAGGAAAAAGGAAACAGAGAGGAGGAAGTAAAAGATACTGAGGAAAAGAAATCCTTTGTACCGATTCAGATGTCCCTTGACAATTTTATAAGGGAGAATGGAAATGGAAGCAGGAAAATTGAGTTTGCACCTCGTGACGATGATAATTCCGTTTTTTCGGAGGTGGGAAACTGTACGAGTAAGGAAAGAAGTGATGAGCAGGGCGCTTGGGGAACATCAGTCTCGGGCAGAGTAGTGATATATGCTGACGCGAGGGAGAAGAAACTGATAAAGATCTTGATAGAGATGGGTGCTGATGTGCGGGTCAAGCAGATTGATGTGGGGGATTTCCAGATATCGGCGAGCGTGGGCATTGAGAGGAAAACAGCAAGGGATTTTGTAAACTCCATAGTTGATGGAAGGCTGTTCAACCAGCTGAGGAACCTTACAGAGGCTTTTGAAAGACCAATACTCGTGATTGAGGGTAGGGACTTTTACCATCGCAACGTACATCCGAATGCTATAAGGGGTGCCATAGCCTCAGCTATTCTGGACTTCAACATTCCGGTGGTATTCACCGAAAATGAGAGGGAGACGGCACTTTTTCTCATAACTCTGGCAAAACGGGAGCAGGAGGAAAGAAACGGCACGATAGCGATAAGGGTGAAGAGGCGTCCCAAGAGGTTGGAGGAACTTCAGGAATTCGTTGTTGCGGGGCTTCCAGGAGTGAACACAAAGCTTGCGAAGAATCTCCTGCAGCACTTCGGAAGCGTAAGAAAGGTCTTTTCTGCAAGTGAACAGGAGCTGCAGAAGGTCGAGGGTATTGGACGGAAAAAGGCGAGGGAGATAACAAAACTGCTTGACGCAAGGTACGAAGTCGGAGAGGAATAAAAATAAATTAACTATTCTAATTCTCGTTCACAAAAAGTTTATTAAGTGGGACGATCACAAAGATTTTCATGGGAAAATCCCTTATATCTAAGATCGGGCATGACAGGGACGATAAGGACATAAGGACGTACTTTGGGGATATGGGTCCGGCTCCTCTCTTCTGGACGGAAGGTAAGTGGTACGGCAGGGCATGGGCTCAATCACCCAGAAATCAGAAGATATCGATAGATGTGACGGGCTACCCAGGCTACGTGACTCAATGTTACCTTGGCTTGACGTTCGCGCTTGGCAAGGACAAGTTCAAAATAGAAAAGATCAGCGAGAGCATAGATGTGTCTCCGGAGCACCAGCAGTACTGGCAGATAACCTTGGCTCAGAAAGAAGCACTGGAGCAGAAGTTGAAGCAGACTCTGATGGCAATAAGTTCTTCCATATCGGATCTCGAGCTTGTGAGAACCGACCTTGAGAGGTACGAGGAGTTCCTGAAGTGGATAGAAGATGTGAGGAGCAACGATCCTAACAAAGCAAGGCAAGCTCAGCTTGTTCTGAAGAGCTTTTTTGTGGATCAGGTGGATTATTATGCAGGGGGTGGCGGCGCTGAAGGTCCAGGAAGGCTATCGATGGCTTTTATGAGGAACAGAGGGATAATGCCCACCATAGCTCAAGATTTCATGACTATGGAAGGTCTGAAGGATCTCGAGGAGGGTGGTAAGCTATCACACATACCCGAGGTGGAGAAGCAGGTCCTCAGGAGCAAGTGGAAGGCCTACGAGGACTGGCTGAGAATTTTCGAAAGCAATGTGAGGACGAGAGTTGAGCATCTAAGGACTATGGTTAGGAGCAGGGAGAGGACTCTTGAGGAATGGAGGGAAAGAGCCAAGCCGATAATCTTGAGATACAAAATGATCAACGATGCCCTCAGCTCCGCTTCGGCAAGGAAAAGCATGCCTCACGTTTTCTTCAGACTGGTAGGACACGCAACTGCCATAATCTCAATCGATATATGGCTCTGGAAAGCCTACCCCATCTTTGAGGAATTCCCCACCCCCGGGGAGCTGAGGGCCAAGGTGATGGGAGAGATTCACCCATATAACAGCTGGACGAAGGAACACATGGTCTTTCATCCCGATGTCGGTCTGATAGCTGACCACCCGTGGATAACCGAGGAGTGGGTGGAGACAAAAGCAAGCGGCATATTATCTAAAATGAACTGGGAAGGAAGGTATTACCACTTTTATATTTTCATGCCGGTGACTCTTGATAAAGTCAACATAAGGCTTGCAAACGGCAGCGAGATAGAGGACGGCACATTTAACATAACCAACTGGGTTCTGAGCTCGAACGTGATGTTCTGTAAGTTGCTGGAGCTGGAGGCGATAAAGGAGGAAAACGAGATATATGTTGATGAGTTTTTGGGAATAAAGCATAGGATCCCGGGCAGGCCGGTGGTGTTTTACAGGAAAGAGAAAGGGGAGCAGAAGATCCTTCAGGGGCATTACAATGCCATCAGAAAGTTCGTATTTGAGAACAGTGGTACATACATCGAGTTACCACCCCTCCAGACCTACACGGTGAAGGAACTCAAAGAGAAGCTGGGAAACGATAAAATGAGATATGTAAACCTCAAAGAATACATACCGCTGCGGTCGCGCTTTGACTCTATCGGAGAGTTCTTCCAGTTTTTCGGAATAGATATTGTTCCATACAGGTTTAAGGGACCATACGGTCATTTCTCTAAGGACTTCGCAAATAAATACGTAGCAAAGCCCGCCTCCCAGCACTTTCTCGGTGTGGTGAGCACACTTCTGAAGGTATCGAAGTTTGGCAAGATACTAAAGCCTGCAAGCTAAATCTCTTCAGCTCCTGAAGAACTGCTGTAAGTAAAGGCCCGCAAGTCCGCAGTACCTTCCAAACTTCCTCTTTGCGAATCTTTCAAGCTCAGAATCACTTTGGAACGTGAAGCTATAATGTTGCGAAAATATCTTCCTCATGAGGACATCGACGTAAAATCTCGAATACTCCTTGCCCTGTATCAGATAAAACAGATTCACGCTGTAACTTCCTATGCCCTTCACACCTCTCAGCCTTGACTCCTCGGGCAGTTTAAACACATCGTTTCTAGAGAAGAAGCGCGCAGCATTCAGTATGTATTCAGCTCTGTAACCCACGGCGGTGTTCTGAAGATTTTCGGGGTTTTTTAACAACTCGAACCATGTAGGCAACCTTCCTTCAAGACCATAAGCTTTCATTATTGATTTCAACATTCTCTTGTAGGCTGAAAAGCTAACATTCTGCGAGCAAATGATTGCCAGAATTGCTTCAAACGAATCGAAGGCTGCGGGCACTCTTGTTCCATAAATTTTGTTGTAGTACCTCGAGAGCACATCATCATGCTCTACTATGGCATAGAATTCCTCCAGTTTTTCATCCGCTCCGAGAGAGTAGCGCAACCTCTTTTCTATGAAGGATAGTATGTTTCCCGTCAGTTCTTCCTCACACTCAATCCTGCACAACACTTCCACTTCGCTTTTCTGCCTGAACTTCACATCAATTTCCCTGTTGAAAGCATGAATTTTTCTTTTCGGTACATCATTATAAAAGAAGAGAAAAGGTTCATTCTTTATTATTTTCTGGAGGTGGAACGGCTCCTTAAACTTTACAACCAGCTCATAACTGTTTTCTGACATCCTTTTTAGCACCTTACTTATGTGCTCGTTACGGCTGGCCTCACGACCCTTTCGTAGAAATCCTCCACGTTCCTTCTGAGAGACTCAAGATCATCCTCGTTTATTATAACATAGTCGGCCATCGCTATCGGGCCTGCCTTGTTTAACTTTTCTATTTCTGCCTTATCCCTTTGCCATGCTTCATCTTCGCTGAGCGGTCTCACAGACCTTCTCTTAAGTCTGTCGTATCTCGTTCTTGGAGAGGCATAAATATGAAGCACCACAAACCTATTCGTGTAGTTCTCTTTCATGAAGAGATACTCCTCCCAGCTGTAAAGCCCGTCTATCGCTATAACCTTTCCCTGTTGCAGAAGAGAGTCTATTTTGCCTTTGTTGAGCTTGGCATAAGCATCCATCCCGTGTTTTTTTCGAATTTCTTCCCTGACCATTCTCTCATTGGCTTCGTTGATCTCAAGCCCATTCTCACGCAGGATCTCCTCTGTTATGTCCCCAAACCTTATGACGGCACAGCCCCTTTCTTTTAAAAAAGAGGCAGCCGTTGTCTTACCACTCCCGGGCATTCCAACTATGGCGACGATCATTTTTCTCCCTCCTCCCCACATGCATTACTGAAGCTCGATGCTGTCTTTCGATTTTTCTGCCTTAGCATCCTTTTCTTTAAATATCTTTTCACCCACTCACAGTGCCTCCAAGCAAGTGTTCTCGTGCGGAACGGGAACATCCTGCAGATCTCCGGTCTGTAAGGATATATAGTGCACACTTTCCCTTTTCTGTCGTAAAATGCGCATCCACCGGCATCTCCGTTCCTGTTTGTAATGATTTTGAATGCCATCAGAACGTTGGATCGCTTCCCTATCCTAAGATAGTTCTTGAAGTATCTCATGTACGCAGGGTTAAGCCTGCATATTCTCACCATATCTTCCGTGCCTACTGGTCCGATTATAAGGGAGGAGCAGCACCTCCCACATCTGAGACAGCGGAACTTCTTTATGGCATCTTCATCAAGCTCCACGTAGTCCTTTAGGTCGAGCACGGTGGGCGGAAACTCATTCTCCTTCCTTTCTTCTCGCCCCTCCACGGAGACCACCCTCAAACTTTTGAAGGGCAGAGTCCCCATGGAAGAGCACAGAGGACAAAACCCAATTTTTAATTTTACCTTTATCATCCTAAATAATAAATTCCTTTTTCCTTCTGCTCCCTGTCCTTCTGCGAACCGGGCTTGTTCGCTCTCGGCCTGAACGTTTCGTCATCCTTCCTGAAGGTTATACCCACACCCTTAAGGAACAGGTTTATCCCTTCCTCAAAGGACAGTGGTTTTGATGCTTTACCGTTAACCGATGGTTTACCCTCAAAAAGTATGCACTTCTTTGCCAAGTATGTCAGCAAGAGGAGGTCATGATCTATGACAAGGCAACCCTTTTGCGTGTCCATCACAAACCTTTTCAGTAGTTTTGCAAACCTGACGCGCTGTTCCACATCAAGGAAACTCGATGGCTCGTCAAAGAGGTAGAAGTCCGCATCTCTCAGCATACACGCAGCTATTGCAACCCTCTGCAACTCACCTCCGCTCAGCTCGCTCAGCTTTCTTTCCAGAAGCTCATCTATCTCAAGAGGCTTCAGAATCTTTTCCTTTATGGCAGCGCTCATAATATTTTTCCCTCCCGACGCTTTCGTGAGAGCTTCCATAACAGTCATGCTTTCCTCGTTCTTTCCGAGCTGTACGTACTGTGGCTTGTACGATATCGTTATATTTGTGCTTATCCCTCCTTCATCTGGCTTGATTATACCCGCCAACATCTTTGCAAAGGTCGTCTTACCAAGTGCGTTTGCTCCGAGAACAGCTATTATGTTCCTACTTTCAAGCTCTCCCTCATCCACTTCAAGCGTGAAAGACGGAAACTTCTTCATCAGTCGGGTGTACTTAACCACAACATCTCCTTCCTCTTCTATTCTCGCCTGAGATTCAAACGAGAGGGGCTCATCTCTGAACCTTATGTTTTCCTCTTTAATGTAGCCGTCGAGGTAGAGATTTATGCCTCTCTTGACGGTGTAGGAAGCGGAGACAACACCATAAACAGCAGGCTCCCCATAAAATATATGGATGTAATCGGAAAGGAAATCGAGCGTTGCAAGGTCATGTTCAATGACCACAACGCTCTTGCCAGCAGAAGCCAGATGCCTTATGGCCTGTGCAGCTTTTAGTCTTTGTTCCACATCAAGGAAACTCGATGGCTCGTCAAAGAGGTAGAAGTCCGCATCTCTCAGCATACACGCAGCTATTGCAACCCTCTGCAACTCACCTCCGCTCAGCTCGCTCAGCTTTCTTTCCAGAAGCTTCGAGATGTTAAGGTAGGAGTCCACTAACTCGAAATCAGGAGCGTCTGCATTTATCAAACTGTTCACATGTTTTTCTCCATAATATACTGGTAGCTTGTTCACCTCCTGCGGTTTGAGAACCGCCCTTATTTCTCCCTCAGCAAGTCTTTTTAAGTAGGTTTGCAGTTCACTTCCTCTGAATCTCTCGAGAATCTCCTCCCATCCAACATCTTCATCCAGCTTCCCCAGATTCGGTTTGAGGATGCCCGCGAGTATCCTTATTGCCGTTGTTTTGCCTGTCCCGTTTAATCCGAGAACTCCAACCACAGCACTTTCTTTAGGGATTGGGAGTCTATAAAGTCGGAATCCATTTTTTCCGTACTGGTGTACCTTGTTTTTTGGTTCAGATATTAGATTAACTATCTTTATCGCTTTTCTCGGACATTTTTTCACACAGATCCCGCATCCGACACATGTTTTTTCATCAATATATGCTCTTTTATCGTCCACAACCACCGTCTCATCTCCCGCTCTTGCCCTGGGGCAGAACCTAAGACATTCTTTCTGACACTTCTTAGGATTACATTTAGAGGTGTCCACAACCGCTATCCTTATTTTGTGCTCCTCCATACCGAACACCACAGCCCACGAGAAGAAAGAGGACGTTACTCAAAAACCACTTCGACTTTCCGGGAGGTTGCAAGCGTGGCAACAACTTCTATGTCGTTTTTGGAAAGGTAAATCAATCTTCGATAAGTGGCCGGGATCCTAACACGGTAGATTTCTCCTCCGGGAGTGTAAAGGATGTTTATTCCCTTTATGTTGGCCGGTTTTATCAGATTTTGCAACAGTTCCTCGAGATTTTTGGTCTCTTCTATGACTCTGGTATCCTTCCCGAGCACTTCACTTATTTTTTTAATTACCGACCCTCTCTTTCCGATGATTTTCGGTGCGTCGCCCTTCTTCACTACGAGAATGTAGCTGTTCCTCGTCTCTATTACCTTTTTGAGCTCGACACTTTTTAAGGAAGGCATCTTTTCTTCCAGCTTTACAAGCTTCCTACTCACCTCAACGTCCACAGGAGTGATCTTCCCTTCCTCAAGCTTGGCGTTACAGCCGGAGCATAAAATATCGTTCTTCAGACAGATCTCACAGATGGGCGCTTTCATGGGAAAACTACTGACAGTAACATTTAAATTGGTTGGGGACATGTTGCATTCAACAAATTCTGACATGCTGTGATGTCTGTTTCAGCGCGTTTAAAAAATTTTTTAAGATTATAAACACAATAATCCAAGCATGGAATTTATCTACAAATTATCTTTGGGTATAATGGCACTCATAGGCTCCTATTATTCACTGAAACTGTTAACGATAAAAAAAGAGACAATAATAAAAACATTGGTTTCGCCTTCTCAACTTTTCACCGACATAAAGTTGGTATTTTTGGCCTCAGTCCTTGCCACTATTCATGCCGCGATTGGCGTCATCCTCCAAGATCCCCAAAATTCATTTTACATGCTAGCGGGTATTTCAAGTGCATTGCTGTACCTTATAGCCGCGATCAGAATAGCGAGGCGATACGCGAAATGGTAGATATCTTTGTCCTTACGAGAGCGGTAGGATTTTTACTTGCAATGATTTGCACAGTTTTCAGTCTTCTCTTATCAAAAAATATACATCGTCATCCGGTGGCAGCGGCTTCAAGAGTATTTCTTACCGGTAGAATAGCTTTGATGTGCTTTGGTTTGGGTGGGTTACTGTATGCCATGTTTTCATTTGTGGGTGTTTTTCTCAAATTATCGATACTGAAGTGTTTTGCGTTTGTGTGTTTGATGAGTTGTTTTGCATTTTCACTAATTTACCTTTACCGTATCACAAGAATAGACTAGTTGCACATTTTCTATGAACCTTTTCAGTTAACTTTTTCAGTATTCAATAAATTCTCAAAATTCTCACATCTCACAAACAACCCCCCATAAAATAATATATTTATGTTTGGAGAATTATAAAATGTTAAGATTGTAAAACAGATTTTTCAAATTTTTCTGAATAAACTTTCTAACTCTAAAGACAATATTCAATCAGGAAGATTATCTTTTATTTTTGTCAGCTTTTCTGATAATTATAAATATCACTCTTTCTGAGTTTGATTGTAGTATTTTTTAATAAACTCTATTACCCCTTGTCTGATAATCGCATATGGATCATAGCTTGTTATCTGATTTCTTATTCTTTTCATTTCTTGAGCATAATCTCTAAATACCTCTTGTATCTCTTTTTTATCTTTTCTCCTAATTAGAATTGTTGAGTCTCCACACTCATATTTATGGAACAATTCTTCTACCTCGGAATGGGTTTCACTAATTGCTTCTGCAATTGCATCATCAATCCCATACCATACTTTTAAATAAGCATTTGGAATTTCTTCATACATCAATTTAAGTTTTATAGAGTCATCTATCTCTACATAATGTTGTTTTGCTATATCTATTGATTTATCTAAAAGTGGTTTTACTTCTTTCCTGTATCTATTAAAGTAATCTCCTCAGAATTTACCTCTTCTCCGAGCTCAACAAAAATAGATTTTTTAACTCTTTTGGTGACACAAGTGACAAAACTTCAAAGCTTTTTATTTTAAAAATCAAATCTTTCAATCCCACCATAATCTGATTCTAACAG
>WAPT01000009.1 GCA_015520605.1 Nanobdellati archaeon | reverse complement strand
ATGAGCACATTATCTACGGTTATCTTCCCGCTGTCATCGTCCGCATATACTGCGATAACACCCTGGTTACCATTGTTGTCTTTCGCTTCTATCATCAAGATTGCCGGTTTGCCAAGAGGTGCTGCAGTAGTGTTTTCATACTTGTTTAAATTCACATCACAGGTAACTGTTGTTCCTGCGGGACCACAAGTAAATGCGTAGTACACACCACCAACATTTACCGAAGTGCTGCTACCAAGTGTAAGTTCATTTCCGTTCACATATACATCAGTGATCGCGGTACCGTTGTCGGTGTAAGTCACTTTTGCATCACCGGTCGGCAACACTAGCGTCTCGTCGTTTCCACCCACTGTTAGCGAAACGACATCCTTGGCTGGTTTAACAAACGCTATCTTCTCACCGTTCTTCAGTTCGATTGCTGGGTACACCACCGTTTCGTTTGCGGGGTTCCATATAACTGAAATAACATCGTAAATACCATCGTCATTTGTATCGTAAGCTGTGAAATTGTATGTGTATCCATCGATTACTTTTGTACCAGTCAATGGTGTTTCATCGCCCGCTGTGGTGTCTCCTGTCAGTTTAACATCATAGGTAGTGCCAGTGAACACGTCCTGCAGTGTTACTTTATCATCTTGAATACCGTCGTCGTCAGCAGATATGTCCGTGACCTTCAGCAGGTGCGTGAATCCACCCTGAGTTATCATCAAGTAGCCCTTCTCAGGTACTTTTTCTCCCTCGTAAACTGCTATCGGGTTCTGGTCCCCATCAGCGAGGCTCAAAGTGCCTGAATTATCGTAAGCCCACTCAATTGTCTTTGTGTCTCCTTTTTTGTCGGTTACCTTCACTGTAGCTACCTTGTCGCCGGATGTTGCTACAGCTATCACATCCCTGTTCGCCTTCAGATCCACGGATTTGAGCTTGACCTTAAATCCGAAGACCGGATCTACGAACTCTCCTCCCGCTTTCATGAAGTCACTGTCCGTATCCTGTGCCGCGACCTTTATTTCTATAGTTGAAACTGCACCGTCACTACCTAGAGTTATGTCGACCATTGTTCCGTCGACAGGGTTTTCATCCTTACCGATTTTAACAGGTTCTCCGTCAGCCAGCACAATCTTCTTGCTTCCTATTGTCAGCACGACATTACCTGTTTTCTCTGGCACCTCGTAAAGATTGATCTCCTTCACATGGAAGACTGTGTCTCCTATAACTACATCTTCTCCCTCACTCTTTGTGTAGGTCTTTCCGTTGATCTCTATTGTCGCGCTCTGTGCGTCAGGGGAGATACCTACAACATCTATTTTGTAGTCGTTACCATTGATAGAGACCGTTGTTTCCTCACCGGCACCCACAGTAACTTCCTGAGATGCTTCGTAAAGGATTATGTTTGTGTTTGTTGAACCCTGCCCTATCGTGAACTCCTTGCCGAAGAGTTTTATTGTGTTGCCCTGCACATCCGTGTTGTTGAAGTTGATCTCATCATTGAACACTACTTTCAGCGTGTAAAGTGGCGCGTTCGGATCGGTTCCGATAGGTATGTAAATTACAGGGTTATCCAAATCGTCGGGTTTACCGAATGTGACTTCCTTGTTTCCTACATACAGGTACTGGTCATATTTGTATTCTGTTCCTGTGTTATCCACCACTGTCCCGCTCGCCAACAGGTTTGGCAAGTCATCCGCTGTCAAGGCCTGCTTAGCCTTGTTGATAGGATCTCCGAGATATATTTTGGTGTTCTCAGTCTCGAGAGCTATACCCCCTGTAACCTTGGTCACCTCGCCAGCTCCCGTTACTGTTGCCTCGGCTCCGTGTCTTGCGAGAGCAGCCGCGACATTTATTGCCCCGACTACGTCAGCTGTCTTCGCGTTTGCTCCCACAACCACCACTGTGTTCGCTGTGGTCATATTCTGGAAGCTACTCAAGTCTGCAGCCAGAGCTCCAGCCAGTATGGCTGAACTGGCCATCAAAGAACCGACCAGTGTGGCCCCTACCTTCTTTATCAGCTGCATAGTTCACTCACCTTGTTTCTTTTTCAGACTCCGCACATTAGGGCGGAGTCCGGAGTCTATTCATAAATTGTAGTTGGTTTATTATTTATTTTTAACTTGAAACAGTTTCATGCGAAAACACACACAAAGATCAATGCCAATTTTTTTCAAATATATTGTCATTTTGTTATAATAATTGTTTCAAACATGTATATTATTGTTAGTTTTTGAAATAACAAAATTTTTTATATTTTTGTTTATTGCATTTTATGAAACTTAATTTTCTATTCAGATGATCTCACCCACCTTAAGGGAATAGTACCTCATTCATCTATTCTTCATTTTCTCCCTGATTTTCTCGAACACTTCATCCAATTTCTTTATTTCCCTCTCGCTCACCTTGTTTGATCCATAAAAGGTAAGAAGCTTTTTAGCCACATCCTTCAGCTCTATCATCCAGTAGATGGATCCCTTTCCAAGCTCGTCCTTCACCTTCTCCCAGCTCTTTCCCTGCAGCACCTTGGCAAGTATAATCCGCTTGTGAACCCCGCAAAGTTCCGGTTTTTTATCAGCTAAAAATACCGCCTTGCACACCTCAAACATGCAGTCCCTCACGCTTTCAAAGGTTAGCACGCTGTGAGCGTAAAAAGCTAACCTTTTCCACTGCACATCCGTTAATTTTGGTAGATATTTCTTTTCCTTTATGCCATCGTCAAGAACTCCGAGAATCAGCTCAACCGGCACCTGATCAAATGGTTCGGGCAGAGAGTTCACAAGCTTTATAATAAACTCTCCTCTAGCCATGGAGAAAAGGTCGCCTGCCTTTTTGCTTATCGGCTTGACCACTATGGTTGAAAACTCTCCCGTTGATGGGTTTGGGGCAGGAGCCATGTGAACAGGAACAAAGCCGTTTTTCTTCCAGAAGTTCAGAAGCCTCGGTGTAGCTCCAAAACTTGCTCCTACCCAATCATCGCCGTGCTGTCTTGCCTCTTTCTCCAGCTTTGAGAGCATGTAGCTGCCTATACCCTTCCCCATCAAATCAGGATGCACAGCTATCCTAACAACCCTCAGCCCCTCCATTTTACCGAACTCCACATTCCTATAGTGCTTTATCATCCTGTCGGGAATGAGATGACCCGGAGGCATATCTCCATAGTACATATCGTAGGCTTCTTTTTCTAGTCCTCCCTCTTTAGCTATCTGCAAAGCACAGATAACCTTGTTGTTGTATGTAAGCGCTCTTATCTCGTGGTGGGGTGCATCACACATCAGGCCAAAGTCGTTGGGGTTGTTTCGGTAGTGTGCTGTCACAAATATTCCGAAAAGCTGTCTTAATTTCCTCTCATCGCTAAAAGGCAGCGTTTCCATATCCACCCTTTCGTATTTGAGTTTGGAGATCTCAAGCTCTTCCATTTCCTTTTTTGTTATCTCTGCCGGTTCGGCGTCAAGCAGAAGCACATCAAAAAGCCAGTTCTCTATCGGATCGTCCTCGCTGTACCTTATAGGCTCAACCATCTCATGCTTGACATAGGGTACTTTGGACTCTTCGAGACTCCTTAGAAAGATTATGTTGAAGCTTCTTCCTGAGCCTTCATATCCGTGGACTGTAGTGGAATGTACTACTTTTCTGGCGCGTTTCATCGCATCGAAGAGAATATAGATCGGAATGGAAGCCGCCTCATCAATTATAAGGAGGTCTGCCTTCACCCTTCTCAGCTTGTAGGGCGGAAAGTACCTTATCTTGGAGCCCGTCCTCTTTATTATTATGTCCTCCATGTTGTCGTACTTCTCCATCACCCTTGCATTGATCTTGGCTCTCCTAAGTCCGAGATCCAGAAACTTGTAAAGCTCCCTCACACTCGATCTCTCAGGGGCGGTTATCACAACGGTTGCCTTTTCCCTGCTCACAAGCGCTGCTATGAAGAGCCCGAGAAGGCTCGATTTACCCCTGCCCCTGTGGGATGTGAGAATGAATATATTCTCCTCTCCCTCCTTAAAAAACTTCCAGAGCTTTAGCAAGCCGTCCAGCTGATCTCTTGTGGCGCAAAGCTTCAGAATTCCTCGCTTGACCTCAACATCTTCGGGAATTTCAAGATCCCTGCTCCTTTTCTTCCTCTTCCTCTTGACTATCTTTGGTAGCTTTACCGGCACACAATTCTCAATTATGGTTATTCCCTCATGCTCCAGCAGCTTCTTTACGAACCATCTGTTAAACACCCTCCTCACGTGTTCTTCTGTGTAAGGAGGTACGAGGATCATCCTGTGGAACCTTGTAAATATTTTCTTATACTCTTCAAGGTGTGGCATTAAAAGAATGATGATGCCGCCGCCCTTCACAACCCCGATTACTTTTCCAAGATCATTCGGTGCTATGCCCTCGTTGAGATCGAGAATGAGTCCGTCGTAGTTCGTTCCGAGCACCGTGTCAGCTTCCTTGAATTTAACGAAGTCGTACCTTATATTCTCCCTATCAAGCGCTTTTTTAACCTCTGTGCTCATTTCCCCCTCCGTGTCCTTACCCATCCAGAGAAAAACTAACTCACCATGCTCTCTCTTCAAAAGTTTCCTCGTAACTTTAAGATAAGATTTAAGCGTCCTCCTTAGCCAAACAACTTTGCTCCTAAACTTTCCCGATATAACAAACATTCTCCTCTCGTTAAGCTCGATAGCGTTTTCCATGATAATCTCAAGCTGTCTTTCCAGCTCCATGAGAAAGTCTTAAAACATTAAGTTTAAATGGAGTTAGGCATGGAAGAAGATAGTTCCAAACCTCACGGGAGAAAGAGGATGAAGTTCTTGGAGGATTACAAACACCTCATAATATCGGGTGTGAAAACAACCACAATAAGGAAGGGTCATGTGAACAAGTACAAGGAAGGGGATGTTGTTGAGGTCGTCGCTGGAGACGAGGTGATAGGCGAAGCTCTAATAAAGACTGTGAGACACAAGACCTTTAAGGAGATAACACCCAAAGACGCGAAAAAGGACGGTTTTTCAAGCAAGTCTAAACTTAAGAAAGCTCTCAAGGAAATCTATGGGGAGTTCAAAAGTGATGAGCCCATAACGCAGATAGAGTTTGAGATGATAAAGAGAAAGAAAAAGTAACCCAACTCTTACTTCCTTAACCCCAACCTTCAAGGAGTTCTTCATCTTTAAATCATGAAGCTCCAGTCACGGTTCCTACCATCGGGCCAAAGATCGCCATGACTATCAGATAGATGAGGATGTAAAGGAGTACCCCAACAAGCAATATTTTCCAGACGGTATCATGTTCGTAAATCTTGTCATCGCCAGCTTCTATTCTCGCTATGAAAACTCCAGATATCACGAGCACCTCCAGAACGTAAACACCCACGATGATCTGCAACAGTTCGGAGGGTATTGCACCACTCCCAAATGTTGGTAACGTCATGCTGGGTACGCCCTCCACATTTCCAAGATTGAGTGCAGCCATGTTCTGAGACATTTTGGCCAAGATTGCCAGAATGATCCTCGCAACACCAACCACTACACCCGCTATTACGGGAACCAAAACATAAGCCTGAAACTTAAGATTTGAAACCACGCTGGATAAAAGATCTTCTATTTTCTCCTGTGTCGTTCTTATGTTGCGGATATATCTCCCGACGGTGAGGAGCACGAGTGCTGCGGCTCTCGGACCCTTATTTAGCGCGTCCGAAATGGATTTCATTATGGCCGAGATGAGGGCTGAGGGATAGTACCTGAGGGCACCGAACTGGTTGTTGAAGATGGCCTCCTTGAAAGTCATGTTTAGCTGAGTCATGTTTTTGATCACTATTCTCAAAAAGTTCGCTATTTTCATCCCCTTTATATCCTCCTCCGCTTTGACGAGCGCCTTTTCTATAGGCAGATCGTCCATCAGCCTGTTGCCTAGGGCAAAGAGCACTTCCTCATATTCCTTCTCCATCTCTATTATTTCCTCTCTCAGCTTCCTTTTCTGGAAACAGCTCAGATAATAGTACATAGCTGTGCTTATTGCAAGAACAAGGGTAAAGACAAGACTTACGAGCATACTTTTTGTTCTCATATTTTCCGAAACGTTGAAGAAGAAGTTTGTTATCAGCATAATATTTAGCACAGGATACATACCTATGGTAAGAACAATTAATGTCGGGATGATTGCCGGAATTATAATCCTTTTGCCTACGATCTCAATCTTAAACTTTCCTGGTGGTATGTAGTCCGGGTGTTGTGTAAGCTCAACGGTTGTGTGGGTAGGTGGCCTTTTCATGAAAATCTGATTGAGCAAGATAAAAACAATCAGAGGCAGTATTATGTCGTATCCCACAAACAGAACCTTCACGAGGTTGGGCCCGACTTCCTGCATGAAAGCACTCACAAGCGGAAACACAATCATACCCATGACCGGCAATAGAATGCCCAATCCGTGAAGTACCACGACTGGTGTTTCGAGATCCCTTACATATTTTTTCATCTGCTCGTCCATCTCCTCAAGCACGAGATCTATCGCTTTGGAGAGCATCGCGTCTCTTCTTTCAGCCGATGGCTCAAGTAAACTCTGCCTTATCATGTGGACGGCTTCAACAACTTCTTTGTTGTACTGACTCCACACCTTAAGATAATCGAACAGAGCATCCTCAATCGTTGTGTATTCCCCAACCTCAACTTTCCAGAGTACTTCCTTTAAGTCCTGGGCGAGTTTTCCTTCTAGGTTGGATGCAGCAAATCTAACGGCGCCTTCAAAATTCGGAGTGGTCTTCATGTAGACTATCATGTAAAGAACGGCGAGTAGCAGTGATCTACCCTCTCTTATTCTGATCCATGCAGCCCGATAAAGCGGGTAATACATAATTACATATGCTACAATGACAGGAAAGAGTATAATCACGAGTTTCACATACAGTGGGATTGGAAGGAAAAGTGTTGGGAGCACGGAAAGAAGGGATATGATTGCCATCAAAAAGCCAGCGGAGATTACATCCTGCGGTGTGACTTTGAGACCAGTAAATCTTATCGCAGTATTCAGCTTTTCCATGAATTCTTCCGATAGGGTTATGTTAAGATTAGGTGCGGACTTGCAGAGCTTTTCGTAAAAGTTGAGCATCTTTGCTCTTAACTCTTCTTCCTTAAAAACGCGATACTCAAGCGAGATTGTGGATGCTTCTCCCCTTTTTTCCACCGGAGAAACAATGTTATATCTCTTTATTATTTCCTTCATCATCCTCTCCTTTTCCTCAATTTCCCTGAGTTTCTCCTTTTCCTCGTTTTTTCCCATGAGAGACTACCTTTGAAATGTTCTAACCTGTGTGTCCAGCCAGTTCTTCCACAAGTTTAGAGCTCTCAGCGAGTCCAGCTCCCCGTGTTCCTCCCTCACCCTCTCTCCGATAACATGAAACATAACATTGGCCTTGACATAAAAATCGGCCTCCATAATGTTCAGGTTACCAGTCGCTCTTGCCACCCTAACAATTTCCTCCTTCATTTTGGATCTTGCTTCTATATTTTGCCACAGCTCCTCCCAGTTATCTCTCCATTCCCTGACGCGCTTGGCAATCTCGTTGAGTATCACACTCTCCCCGTTGAGCAGGGTTTCCGTCGGGACAAGCGTGTCCTTCTTTGCATCGTAGACCATGAGAGGAACGAAAGCGCCTTCCTTAACGGGATCTCTCTCCCAGTCCTTCCTCACCTCCACGATCTCCACAACTCTTCTGAACGTATGCAGTCCGTCAGCGGTCCTTAACCTGTTCGCTATTACAATGACATCCGTGGCCTTGAAGCTTGTTGGAGGTACATGCAAATCGTTCACAACCCTGTCAAAGACACCGTAAGGAGAATCACCGTGGATCGTGCCGGCCACCACATTGGCAAGAGCGCCTATTCTCATCGCTTCATAGAGAGCTCGCGCTTCCACGCTTCTGACCTCACCGAGTATCAGACATGAATCTCCGAGCCTTAGGGACACCCTGAGAGCTTCATCGGTCGGCAGCTCGCTCTCCACATGCGTTATGATCGATCTGGATTTCAGTCTGACGATGTTGTAGCCAATTCTCCTTAGGTATTCAACTGGCAGTTCAAGAGTATCCTCCACCGTCACTATCCTGTACCTTGGGAGGATCTCCACCAGCGTGGATCCGAGCATAGAGGTTTTACCGGCACTTCTCGTCCCCGCGTACAGGATGGTTCTGGCCCCATCAATGATGAACGAGAGCAAGCCGGCTGCCATGGGGTTAATCATCTTCCTGTCAATGAATAGTGGTAGAGTCCACGGCCTGTCTCTGTGTCTCCTCAGTGCAAAGGCATAGCCATCCGGGCTGAGTGTCCTGGTTATGGCCGCCACTCTAATCCTCGCATATGGAGTTATCATCTCCGTGTCAAGAACTGGGTTTGATTCGTCAAGAGGTCTCCCACTTTCTATCCTGAACCTCGTCGCCCATGCTTCGGCATCCTCCCTCGTGGGGATTATGTTCGTCACACACTCCTCATAATCTGCATGAAACAGAAAAACTGGCGTTGTGCCTACGGGCGCGTTTATGTGGAGATCCTGCACTTTCTCATCTGCCATCAAAACCTCCAGTATTCCATATCCAGCTGTATATCTTGCCAGTATCTGTGCAAGCTCGCTGATTCTGTCCGACTTCACGTCCATTCTCATATGCTCGGCCAGCTCGAGAAGCAGATCCTTTCCTATGTTGAAGAATACCTCCCTTGCTCTTTCCGGATCAGAGAATTCCGATCTTGTCGGCTTGTGAGCAGCGAGATACTGTCTTGCAGCGTCAAGCAGTGTGTACTCGTCCTCACTCAGGTCAAGCTCAGGCGGAATGATGTGGTAATGATGCTCCGGTCTTGTGGCGAGCTTGTAAATCTGCACTTTTATGTTCTTGCCCACCACATAACTGTCTATTTCCTTCCCGTCTGCCGGGGGAAGCAACATAAAACGTGTGTACATGAAGTTGGGCCTTGTTATGGGATGGAAGATCTCTCGATAAATCGCTCTGTCTCCGGGCCTGTATTCATCAAGCCTTCCCCTCACAAGCGAGATGAGCTGGGTTTTTTCCAAAGCTTCCTTCAGCGGGAGGAGTGCGTTGTTGAGGTAGTGATTAACAGAGGTTCGGATGCGAGGGGGAAGCATCTTTGCCCTGAGCGTCTCTTTTCTTATTTCTTTGAGAAGGGCCATGTAAGCACCCACGGGATCGCGCTTGAGCTTGCTTACAAGCAGTTGCTGGATGAATGCCAGCCTTGCGGGCGCTTCTGGATCGGACGGAGTTGGAGCAACCGCCCTTATGGAGATCAGCTTTCTTTCTGTTGAATAGTGCTTGATTATCGATGCTATTTCCTGAAGCATGAGGGTCTGAGCATAATCATACTCAAAATCCTGTGTCTGGGACAGAATGATCCTCTCAACACCCCTTATCTGGGTTAGTCTGTCTATAACTCTGGTCATGCACTCCTCAAAGTCCTCTATGCTTGCACCGTACATGCAGCCTAGACAGTTTATCTTCAATGTGCGTGTCTTTCTGTCGTATTCATAACTGCATGGTTTCGGGAGCTCAAACTGGGACATTTCGACCACTTCAAACGTGATGAAGGTTTTGGTCAGTAATCACCAAATACTTATATATTAATGTTTCGTCACCACATATTAATATAGTTGTGTGAAGGGTGAAGCGTTTTGCTTAAGGGAGGCGACATTACCGCTGCCATAAACGAGCTTTTCAGAAGGGTTAATGACAACATGAGAAGACTCAGAATTCTGGAGGAAAGGTTAAGGAACTTAGAGTTCAGGATAAACGCCTTTGAGAAAGATCTCATATCCTTTCAGAAGGATGTTAACAAGAAAAGCGGAGAAATCGAGCACAGAATAAAGATACTTGAGGATAAAATGATAAATATTGAGACGGATATAATAGAGCTTAGAAAAGACGTCAAGAAGCTGGCAAAACAAAGTGATATAGAGGAACTCAAAAGATACATAGAGCTGATATCTCCGGTGACCACCAAATACGTAACGAGAAAAGAGGTCGAAGAAATGATAAAGGAAATGCTTGAGGATATGCTGGAGGTTGAGAGCCGTGGGTATACTGGATAGTCTCTTTGGGAAAGGAAAATCTAATAAAAAGAAACAATTGTCCTCCGTTGAACTCGGTGGTGTATCCTCCGTTCCATCTTTGGAATACGGTGGTGTTCCTTTTCCATCTCAATCCCAAACGGGAGCATCGACGCAATATACAAGGAATTATACACAGCCATTTGATGAAATACATTGGATCAATTATGTTTTTTCTCTTTTCTCGCAGGGATACGGGGAGGAAGAGGTCAGAAACGCTTTGATATCTCAGGGATTAACCCCTTTAGATGCCGACAGGATACTGACCAGAGTTTTGAAGCAGAGTGTGACGGATTCTTCCAGTAGTATTTCACCACCAACCACGGAAAGCAATTTCAGCTCGTATGAGCTTTCCGGAGAGAACAACGTTTTTGACCTTACGCCAATAGGGAGCAGTGCTCAATCCGACTCAACCGATAATCCTGAAAGTGATTACTACGATGACGCAGAATGGGTGGAGGAAATGTACAATATGGTTGAGAATGTGGTTAACGAGAAACTCGATGCTTTCAATGAAAAAATTGAGACGCTCATTTCTAGGATCGATAGTCTTGAGATGAACCTGAACGCTCTGAACAACAGGTTTGAGGAGACAAAAAAGTCTTTCGAAGAGGTTCACGAAAAACTTGATACTGAAATAAAAAACCTTAAAGAAAGTATTTCCAAGCTCGACCCCAGGGTAAAGAGCCTTGAGGATGCCTTTAAGGACATAGTGCCCAATCTTGTGGACAGTGTGAGGGAATCCAAGGAGATGGTTGTTGAGTTAAAAAGGAGGTTTGAAGAGAAAGAACGTGCTATGAAAAGAAAGTAAATGAGATTCAGCAGTCTTCTAACTACCCCACCACCTTTAGCTATTAGCTATAAGATAAACTACTCCAAACGTCACAATTAGAACCACGATTGTGAGGATAGTATCTGGGCTTACGGACGCTTCGTAACCAGATGCTGCAAGATAAGCCATTATGCCGATTATTATCGCCACCAGCCCCACGATCGGTTTTGATCCGCTGCCGAGAATTTCCTCGGGTTTTATACCCAAAATGGCGAGGATCAGAATAACTATGATTAATGCTGCAATTATCATTCCACCAATTCCAAAGAGCTCCGTGTAGAACACGCCGCGTAAGGTGTACGTTGCGAGGAACGCCACGGCTATGGCTATCGCTCCGTTTACAGATACCTCACTACTTATCGTTTTCTTTTCCTGCAGAATTCCGAAAACAACAGCAAGAATAAGCACGAACGGCATGAAGAAATCGTAAAACCCAATGTTGTTCAGGTTGGAGATGACAACACCCATAAGCGACATCTCAACATCGCCCCCTTTTTATAGCATTAGCCCTTGACTGCTATCCAGACCACCAGCAAAATGAATCCAAAAGTGAACAATACCGTCCATGTTTCCTGTGGAATATACAGGGAAAAATCTCCGCCGTAAGCGTTGCTGAAGACGATATACGCCAGAATTATTAGAGCCCCCGTCACCATGTACTTTACCTTGTTCTCCTGGAAGATACCATTCTCTCCGCTGACCTCGAGCCCCATAATCGCAACAAACAACACAAACACGAGTAGGGCTGAAAGAATCATAGCGGCTCCTCCGAAGAGTTTCGAGTAATAAACAGCTATACCTCCCACCGGCGTGTAACTGACAACAAAAAACGCTATGGCTGCGGAGATGATGGCGTTTATGCCTCTCTCGTTTCCGAAAATTTCGGTTCTTTGTAATAGACCGAAGATGATACCGAAGAATAGTAACCAGGGTAACACGAAGTCGTAAAATCCAACCTGGTTGAGGATCCCGATAACGTCCATAAAGTTCATATTTACATCACCCGGTTTCTGGCAAGTCGGTTGGCGGTTGAGGACTTAAACGATTTCAATCCTCTCCACCTTCTCCTCCACCTCCGCCGCCCTGCATCGCTATCCAGATCACACCCAAGATGAAGACAAGGGTCAGAAGGGTTACCAGCGTATCATTGGATATCATCGCCGATGTTGCTCCGCCGAAAGCATTGGCATAAACGAGATAAGCGAATATGAGGAGCACGAATACCACAGCATATTTGATTGGAGGCTGTCCGTTTCCACCCTCCTTAAATGCGTCCTGCACACCCATTATGGCGGCAAAGAGCATGAGCACAAGCAAAGCACCGATTATCATCCCCGCTCCTCCGAATAGTGTGGAAAAGAAGTTTGCTATTGTGGTTCCCGCTGGAGTGAAAGCGACTATAAAAAACGCTATGGCTGTCGCTATGAGGGCATTTATGCCTCTCTCATCGGTGATTATTTGCTTATTCTGTAACAGACCGAAGACGATACCAAAGAACAGGAGCCAGGGCACCACCACATCGTAAAATCCAACCTGATTGAGCGTGCTCACCACGTCTAGGAAGTTCATGGACAGTCACCACTTTTAGGATATGATGTTAATTTTAGTAAGTATTTGAGGGAATATATAAAGTTATTGGTTAAGGTGTCGTTCTTCGTTTCCTGAAGATTTTATTCCATAATAAAGAATAAAGATGACAACCAAGATTGCGAGTCCCCAAACCAGGTTCTCCTCGATATCCGGGGGGATGAAATAGAAAACCCCGAGCTGATAAAGGACCGCAAAGACAACAAGCAGAAGGAACAGAATTATTACGGTCTCTCCGCTGCTTCTTGTGGATCTTCCCTGCGGTGACTCTCCGCCAAAGAGGTTATTCTTCACGAGGATCAGAAGAAAAAGAAAAACGATGATTATGGCCGCATACGGCATTATCTGCCATATAAAGCTCACGACAGCTTGGTTGAGAGATGCAAAAAGAGCTATCGCAACGGAAACAAGAGCCGCTGCTGATTTATCTCTGCCAACATTGGTCAGCTTTACGGTTCCAAACACCACGGCAAAGATGAGAAGAAAGGCTCCGGCAAACTGGATGAATGGATCTTGTGACATGAAATAAGGGGAGAGCATGAAATACCTGACGTATTCCAATTTTTATAAAGGTTCCTACAGAAGAGGGAAAACCGTTCTAATAAGTTTGTCTCTATTGCAAAATTTTCCATTGTTTTTCGGTGAGCCCCATCCTTATCAATCCGTTTCATTTCTCTGGATTTTACTAAGTGATAGTTCAAAATCCTTGATTTACAGGCACTTGTAATGTTGGACGTTTAAAACCTACAGTATTCGGAATAGCGATGAATATTCAAGATCTTTGTATAGCAACCAGAACAAGTTTTTGCGATATTTTTCAAGTCCACATTTAGTTTAGAGTGTGGGTTATTTCAACCCAAAACATATTTCAGCAAAACCTTATCGCAAACTTCATAACATTTTCTTCGCCATTATCTCCTTGTTACCTCCTCAAACTTGCTTCTCACACACTACCCTAAATTTTTCAACAGAATATCGAAATATTCGTTAAGAGAGACCGTTGAGGATCTAACAAAAAATAAAAAAGAGAAAGATTTCGGTTTTATTGTGTGTATCGCTCTAAGTTGAGGTTACTGAAGTATGGTGTATTTTCGAGCTCCTTGCAGTAATTTTCAATATCGAAGTTCTTTAATTCTCTTATAATCTTGCCGTATGTCTGTACTCTCTTTAATACATCGATATATATTTCAACTGTTGGGGCTACATATTTAGTCAAAATTTCTTCGTATTCTGATTTTGCCGTTTCCTTTTCATTTAGTCTTTCTTCCTCTGCTTTGAGAAGATTACCCTCCTCCTCCCTCTTACCTTTATAGTGTTGTATCTCTCCGCCCAGCCACGGTGTCTTCTCCACTATAGCCTTATAAATCTTACATAATACTTCTGCATTCTTCTTCAACTTCTCCTCACAATTCTTGAATAATCCATCTATGTCGTTTGTTTTTATCTGTTTATATATTTCATTAATGTTTAGCTTATCAAGGAGCGAATCAAGTTTCCTTCCGACGTAATCCTCGTATCTCTGGTTTGAAGTTGTGATATCTCTCTGGAGATTCTTCAACCCATCAATCACTCTGTATAGGTTTACCAACTCTTCGTAGAGGTCATGTTCGTCCACACCTTTTATCTTTGTTTTCACTTCTTCCAGTAGTTCCCTATATTTCCTCCCAGCAAATTTGAAAAATTCATTACACCTATATACGTATTTCTCCGCATTTTGAATGTTATATGGGTCATAGATAACTCCTTTAATGTCTTTAAGATCCTTACCGAGAAGTTCCTTTGCCAGATGCTCTATGTCTGATTTTAGTTTTGATAGTTTCTCCTTTTTTAGTTCCTCTTCTGGTGGTTTTTCTGGTTCTTCTTTTCCTCCACCGAAAAGTTTCTTCTTCAATCGATCCCAAAAACTTTCTCTGGGTGCCTTGGTCCCCTCAGGCTGTTCCTCGGACTGTCCCCCTTGTGTGTACTTAAATAGATTTGCACCATCCTTATTCTTTAAGTTATCATCTATATACGGACCAACATCAAGACTCCCCATCTCGTCACCACCCCTACACCACTTTTTAGTGAAAATTATAACAGCAAAAATATTTAAATGTTTCGGTCATAGGGAGAGAGACCGTCCGGATAAGCGTCACTTCCTTATAACATTCCAGTAGAACAGCATATACTTGCACCACAAAGAAAGCAAATACAAATCACGCTTAAACCGGTAATTTCCATCCAACTTTAACATGACTTTCCTGAAATTAACGCACAAACAGT
>WAPT01000008.1 GCA_015520605.1 Nanobdellati archaeon | reverse complement strand
TTGGCCCATCAGAAGCTGCAGAGGAGCTGGAGAAAAAGAGCCTCGGTGAGGCGCTGGGCATAGAAATCATAAAGCACTGATCTTCTCATAGGAGCTGCGGGTGCGTTCATCTCCCCTTTCTTGATTACATCCGAACGCACCCGCTGGACAACTTCTTCTTTCTTCCTAATGCGGGAGACTTCGTGATTAAATTTGGAATAGCGCACTAAATCAAGCGAAATTAATTTGAGAGGGCATCACCTCCTACACATCTCACCAGATACACAGCAGGGGAGGTGATACCTTGTGAATAGCGTGTTATTTTAAACGGGTTGTCCGAAGCATTTAAATAGAGCAAAACACAACACAATCCAGGACAAAACTCACCGCTCTCGCCCCATTTCCTCGGGGATTGAGTATGAGAAGAATAGGCAAGGTCGTGAACAAAGGTAAATCTTCAGTACACAAATAAGTTATGAGGTTCAGAAGAGCTCTGAACTATGTGCTGGGAAAAGAAAAATTCTAAAAATAAAGGTAAACAATCTTTAGTAATTCTACTTCATTTGTGGTGTGGTGGATGTTGAAACAGAAGAGTTGATCTGTCGAAATTCTTGCTCCAGCAACAATGCGAAGATAATAACGAATAAGATAAGAAGAAGTGATTGGTGGAATTAGATACAATTTTTCCTTTTGCAGAGGGCGTGTCTAAAAATTTCCACTAAAATAATAACATATTTAACCTTCTCCCTCAACTCCTCAAGCTCATAATGCCTCATCAACACCCTCAAATTGTTCCAGAGAGCCTAATAAAGGTAAAACTACGGTTCAACTCCAGCTTGTGGACCTTTTACAAAATTATATAAAAAATTATATAAATTTTTAATGCCAAGCTAAAAGCTATGGCATATAAAAACACACTTCAGATAAGTGTTCTTGTAATTTTACTGCTGGTTGGAGCTGCGCTGATCTTCGGTGTTAGAGGGGTTGTCTGGACGATTGTGGGGATTTTTATCGTTCTATACACCCTTGCCGGCATCAGAATAATTTACCAGTACGAGACAGGAGTTCTTTTTACTTTAGGTAAGTATAAAGGGTTACTCAATGCCGGTCTCGTTTGGGTTGCGCCCATAATTCAGTCGCTGCGCAAAATAGACACAAGAATTCAGACAATAGATTTACCGAAGCAAGAAGTCATAACCAAAGATAACGTTCCGGTCAAGATTAATGCGACGGTTTTTTTCAGAGTCCAGTATCCGGATAAATCCGTGCTGAACGTTAGAGATTTTAAGTACGCGACCATGATGTACTCACAGACGGTTCTTAGGGACATTATTGGCGGTAAAGAGCTTGACGAGATCCTGCAGAAACGAGAAGAAGTGGCTGAAGAAATAAGGAAAATAGTTGATGAAATAACAGATAAGTGGGGGATTGATGTTACAGGTGTGAGGCTTCAGGATATTGAGTTGCCTGAAGAGATGAGAAGAGCGATGGCCAGACAGGCCGAGGCCGAAAGGGAAAGAAGAGCGATCATAATAAAGTCTGAGGGTGAGATAAAGGCTGCCGAAAACTTGGCTAAGGCGAGCGAGCTGATCTCAAAAACACCAGCAGCCCTGCAGCTGAGAACTCTGCACACGCTTGCCGACATCTCATCCGATCCGAACCAGAAAGTGATATTCTTGGTACCGTTCGATACGATAAAATACTTGGTGAAAGGGGATAACAACGAAAAAGCAAGAAAAAGCGGGAAGAAGTGAATGCGTTGTTGAAACTATTTAAAATTCTTTCTACAATCTCTTTTGTATGAAGTACACGGAGCTTGTGGATCTTTACGATCAGCTGGCAACCACCTCATCCAAAATAAGAAAAACGGAAATATTGGCCAGATTTCTGGAAAAAATAGATAATGACACATTACTCAGAAAAGCACTCCTTTTGGTAATGGGTACCGTGTTTCCCCCATGGAGTGAGGAAGAAATAGGTGTGGCAACAAAGCTGACCATCAGAGCAATATCTCGAGCATATGGCGTGAGTGAGGAGAACATAGAGGCAAAATGGAAAGAAAAAGGCGACCTCGGCCTCATAGTTGAGGAGATAGCAACCAGAAAAAGACAGGTAACACTCTTCCAGAGAGACTTAACGGTTGAAAAGGTGTACGATAACCTCAAAAAGGCTGCTGAGGCTGAAGGAGAGGGTTCACAGGAGAGAAAGATAATGTATGTATCGGAACTTTTGATCCATGCGACCTCAAAAGAGGCTAAGTACATAGTTAGAACCGTGCTCGGAGACCTCCGCGTTGGTGTGGCAGAGGGTATAGTTAGGGATGCCATAGCTAAGGCGTACTTTACAGACGTAATCTGGGAAGCGCTGCTTGCCCAGCCGTGTGGTGAAGGAAAGAGTAGATACGACTTGATTTTTGAGGAAAAAGGTAGGAGGGTGTGGATAGAAAAGCCAGCATATATAACTCTCGGCCGGTTAAGTTCGCTGAAGCTCAGGCGGTTCATGGAAAACAACGAGGTTAAGCTGGTTGAACGGGAGGAAATAGAAAAGCTCGAAAGCCTGTGGAAGAAAAAGAGCAATGTGGATATGATCATCCTTGTTTCAGCGGAGAAGGGCTCGGAGATGAAACAGAAAATTATAGATTTGCTTGAAAGGGCGTTCGCTCTCACCAATGATCTTGCTCACGTCGCAGTGGTTGCCAAAAATGAAGGGGAGGAAGGCTTGAGGAATGTGAGCCTCGTACTCTTCCGCCCGATAAGGGTGATGCTTGCACAGAGAGCTTACTCAATCAGGGAGGCATTCAGCACTGTTGGCAGACCGGCAGCCCTGGAGTATAAGTATGACGGTTTCAGGGTGCAGGTACACAAGGACGGGGATAAGGTTAAGATCTTCACGAGGAGGTTGGAGGACGTTACCAGACAGTTCCCGGACGTTGTCAAGGCTGTGAGGGAATGTATAAAAGCAAATCAATGTGTGGTTGAGGGAGAGACGATAGGTTATGATAAAGAGACAAAGAAGTGGCTGCCCTTCCAGAAGATCTCGAGAAGAATAAGGAGGAAGTACGATATAGAAAAAATGATGAAAGAGATACCGACAATGACAAACCTTTTCGATATAATTTATCTGGATGGTAAGCTCACAATCGACTTACCCTTCAAAGAGAGAAGAACCCTTCTTGCAAAGATAGTTGAGGAAAAGCCCTACGAAATGGTTCTCGCAAAGCAGATAATAACGGACAAGGATGAGGAGGCGCAGCGCTTCTTTGAGGAAGCACTCTCTTTGGGTAACGAGGGGGTTATGTTCAAAAACCTCGATGCAGCTTATAAACCCGGAGTTAGAGTCGGTCATATGGTCAAGCTCAAAACCACGCTTGAGACCCTTGATCTTGTGATCGTGGGTGCGGAATGGGGAGAGGGTAAGCGCTCCGGCTGGCTTACCTCTTACATCCTTGCGTGTCGTGATGAAGATACCGGAGAGCTTCTCACCATCGGTAAGATGTCAACTGGTTTGAAAGAGAAGAGCGAGGAGGGCACCACTTATGAAGAGATGACCCGGCTTCTCAAACCTCTGATAGTTAAGGAAAAGGGCAAGGAGGTTGAGGTGATTCCAAAAATAGCGGTTGAGGTCACTTATGAGGAAATCCAGAAATCGCCCCACTACACTTCGGGATACGCCCTCAGATTTCCAAGATTTGTGAGGCTCCGCACGGACAAGAGTGTGGAGGAGATAGACACGCTTCAGAGAATAGAATATCTCTATAGAGTCCAGAGGCACAGGGATGAAGGCGGTGGCAGTAATGTCAGTAAGTGAATTTTCAATCCTTATTTTCGGAATTGAAAAACAAAAGCGGGTATGGTTGTCCATCCAACACATTTTTTACTTTATGGTGATGAAAACGAAACGTTTAAAAACATGCCATGCTAAAAATCCAGCACGAAACCTCATAACGGCACCACCCAAAAGTAATCTTTATATAGATTCATCACAGCTTAATAAGTAACAAAACACAGATTGGTGATTGGATGATCAGCAGAAAGACCATGGACGCATTGAAAATGTTGGGTCTTAATCTCTATGAGAGAAAGCTTTATGCCGCCCTTCTTGCTCGTGGAGCCGCCACGGCAGGAGAACTCGCCGAGATGGCAAATGTACCAAGATCGAGAACTTACGATGTTCTTGAGTCCCTTGCTGAAAAGGGATTTGTGATCATTCAGCATTCCAAACCTATAAAATACGTTGCTGTTGATCCGGAAGAAGCTCTGGAAAGGATCAAGGCGAGACTTCACGAGGACCTTCGGGAGATGGTTAGCAGAATAGAGGAGTTCAAGTCCAGTGATGCATTCGTTGAACTGAAGAATCTGTATTCTCAGGGCGTGAGCCTTGTCGAGCCCGCTGACTTAACAGGTTCTCTTAAGGGAAGGTACGCTCTTTACCAGCGCTTTGAGAACATGGCCAAATCAGCTGAAAAAACATTGGACATAATAACAACGGAAGAGGGCCTCAAAGAACTGGTTAACGTGCACTCCGGTGTGCTTCAGAGAGCGGCAGATAATGGTGTTCGCATAAGAATTCTCGCTCCCATCACGGAGACAAACAGAAGGGCAGCAGAAATTCTCAAGAATGTTGCGGAGATAAAGGATCTAAATTCTCTTCACGACAGGATACCGAAGGTGCCGTATGCAAAGATGTTTCTCGCTGATGGCAAGGAAGCGATCGTGACACTCAGCGGGGAGGACACGCATCCCTCGCAGGAGGTCTCTCTGTGGACGGGATCCGAGCACTTCGCCAGCAATTTTGCACATAGCGTATTTGAAATACTGTGGAACCAAGCGGAGGAGCTGGAGCTTGAATAACATTCCCTTCCCATGTGTTTTTCTTTTTAGCGATAGGTTGAAACTCAGAAAGTTTTGCGCATCTCTTTCTGCATATCTTAATATATCAGCACGAAGTTTTATATGCGTTCTTTGATTATTATTAAGTCTATGGCAAAAAAGAGGTATGTGTGTACGAAGTGCGGCAGAGTTGTGGAGCAGCACGTGGAGAAGGAAGAGCATGCATTTAATTCTCCGCCGGAGTGCTGTGGACTGAAAATGTTCGTGGCGAGCTGAAATTCCAATGAAGAATTCGGCGGAGAGTTCATATCACAGACCCAGCATAATCCTTTATATTTGACCTTCCACCTTTCTGGATATGAGGGATGTGCTCCGCTCCATAAAAGTGTTTGTAAGGGAGAAAAGAAGAGCACACCGCAGATTCGTTAGGAAACTTTCGAGAAGGGATAGAAAACTCTACGAAGCCTTCGTGTTTCTTTTGAAGTTTACATGTGTGGCTTTGCCCATGCATATCGTTATCTGGATGAATGTTGATATGGCCCCGTTGCAAGAAATAACCGCAGAGATGGTAACCACACTGCTAAATCTTCTCGGATTTAATGCCGTACACAATGGTATTTCCATCTATATGGACGGGATAAGAATAGAGATAATAAGGGACTGCACCGGATGGAAGTCCTTCATGGCGGTGTGCGGGCTTGTTATTGCAACCCCAAAAGCCTCATGGAGAGACCGGATCACGGCAATTCTGGCAGGAGCTCTCGTTATCGCGGCAGTGAATTTAATAAGGCTGGTGACAACGATACTGGTAGGTGTGGCTTACGGGATTAAAGTCATGGAGGTTGTGCACATCCACCTCTGGAGGTGGGGACTCACGGGGGCTATAGTCCTTTACTGGTATTTTTGGTACAGGAAAGTAGTGCTTAAGAAACGCAAATGGGGTTAAGTATGAATCAGGAATCAGATGGGATTCGAGCAACTTGTCACCTCCATTTTCTTTACGAGGGAGCTCGGGATGACTCGACAGGAGCTTCGGTCACACCGCCATACCCTACATATAAAATCCTGTCGGGAGCAAGGGTATCTATTATTTCCTTCCTGTGTGTCACCGCTATTAGAGTTATGCCTGCCTCCCTCGCGAGCTGCGATATTTTTCTGGCTACGCGCATAGCTGTGATTTCATCAAGGTGTGCTGCAAATTCATCCACGAGCATCAGACTTGGCTTCTTTGCAAGACACAGAGCAAGGCGAAATCTCTCCTTCTGGCCCGTAGAGAGCTCGCTGTATCTTGCTCTGAAAAGCACCGCGTCAAAAATTCCTGCTTTATTCAACACTTCATCAGCCAGGTGTTTGTCTCCGCACACCTCATAAACCTGTTCGAGTATGCTTTTCTCTTCATCAATACTGGGCTCAATTTCGGCAGGGATTATTGCTGCAATTTCTGGCACTGATGCCTGTATTTTTCCGCTGGTCGGGAGGTAAGCTTAATCTTTGATGCCGAGAGTAGCTCCAATTATGAGTTTTATCAATGTTGTTTTGCCCGCTCCGCTCGCTCCAACCACTGCTACCACTTCCCCCGACCTGATCTCGAGGTTGACATTCCTGAAAACATACCTCTTCACCACCCTTTGCCTCACACCGAATGATGATAGCACTTCCTTGACATCATCATCCAGCCCCTCAAAGTCAAGCACGCTCCGGAACAGCTTGTAGACGTTGATAAATCTGAGCTTTTCCATCTTCCTAACTTTTCCGTAGCGCGAAACACACAGCCTGCCCTTGTGCTTCTTCGCGGTCTCGTCCTCTACGAGAAGGTTTTTATGTGGTGTTCTGCTTCCTTGGTCAGCGGGTAGTACAGCACGGGTCTTCCTGATGCGGTATCCCACATGTAGTAAAAGCCCGCCTTTTCAAAGAAGGGGTTGTATCTCACCATCTGGGCTATCGTTTCCACGAGATGCTTTTTCACCTCATCTTCGGGACTCTTTTCTCTGCTATCCACTCTATAGCAGTTCTGATGGCATACTCCTATACCATCAGCCCTGTAGTCCGGGTGTACCACAACCCTTGCAATGCGCGAGGCTACAGAGTTGCACTTTCTCATAGCTTCTTCGCTTGCCTTTTCCCACAGTTTATGCCTGCTATTTTAAATACTCCCTCCTCAGCTTTCTGAACAGCTTCGCAAACTCCTTCTCCGGCCAGAACACATCCTCGAACCATTCCTTTGGGAAGACACGCTCCCTTATATTTTTTATCACCTCTCCATCCACTCTTCTGTGCATGAGAGGAATTGCGGGATCGACCCTAACTTAAGCTATAACGTTGGGTTCGTACGGCTGCCTGTCCACAAGCTCGAATATGAGGAAGCGGGATGCTGGGGTTGAACCTTTTATCTCCACTATGTGCACATTCTCGTTGCCGCAGTTCTCACATTGGGGTTTTGTGTTCGCTTCCATCAGCGCTTCGCAATCGTAACATTTCCAGAGAGCAACTTTACTCTTCTCGCTTGCGTAACGGTACTGTTCAAGCTCGGCTATAGCCTCAAAGTCTCTTTCATATATTGCCTCTCTTGCAAGGATCTTATACCTGTAAACCTCCCTGCCAAAGTTCAGTCTCGGGAGTTCTATGTGCTTATAGAAAACATCCCAGACTTTGATTCTCTCTCCCTCATATACTTTGTAGAGTTCGTAGTCCTCAAATAACAGAACATTTCTGCCGTAGATCTTTTTCGTTGGTTCTTGAGAACAACCTCCAAACCTCCTTCAAACAACCAGGCCACTATACCGGACATGTAAAGATAAAGACCATTGTCAAGCTCCACCACATCGAACCATCTGTGCTTGTGCTCGGGAAGCTCATGCTTCGTTACTTTTGCCCTGATGACACGTTCCATGAGGAAAATAATGTCCCATATAGTCAAGGGCATAAAAAAGTGGGAACTCAGGAAGAGAAGGACGAATGTGAGAGGGGAGGTGATGATTCTTTCCGAGGGTAAAGTTGTGGGTAAAGCCGAGCTTGTAGATGTTAAGGGTCCGTTCAGCGTTGAGGAGCTAAAACGGTTCAAGCACCTCCATAGAGTTAATGAAAAAGAGCTGGAGAAATACTCGGAAGGAAGGGGGGGCTGTATGCATGGGTTTTTGAAAGCGCCGAGGAGTTTGATCACAAGCACGAGGTGAAGATCCCGCGCGGTGCTCAGATTTGGGTAAAGCTGGAAAAAACAGGAAGCAAATCAAAACTCCCGAAGAAGAGAAATGAAGTATGGTGGGGTCCTCGAAACATTAATATAGAGGCAAGTATCCTAATATTGAGATATGAGCAAAAGTGGTAGCAACCCCACCAAAGAAAGAAATTCGAAGTACACTCTAGAAAATGAGGAAAGAGTCATAGAATCATACACCGTCGTTGCTGATAGTGTGGAGGCAAGCGTGGAGGTTGTGGAAACCAAACATGAGTATGTACCTCTTTACATTCTCAATAGACCTCGGATAGATATAGCAACGAAGGCCATTCTTAACGCGATAAGGGAGGAGCTTATAAAACTCGTGGAAATCTCAACCAAAGAGTTTGTTGATCCTTCAGCCGTGGCATCTTTAAAACAGCGGTTCAGGGCAAAGGCAATGGAGCTCATAGACAGCTATTTGCCAGCTCTCTCTGAAAAGGAAAAAAACATCTTGGTCGGCACGTTGATCCACGAGATGCTTGGGCTTGAGGACATCGAGTTTTTTATAGCGGATCCCCACCTTGAAGAGATAGTCGTTAACTCCTCCAAAGAGCCGGTGTGGGTGTATCACAAAAAGTACGGCTGGCTCAAGACAAATATCGTGATAGGAAGTGAGGAAAAGATTTACAATTACGCTGCGGCGATAGGCAGGAGGGTGGGAAGACAGATAACGAACTTACACCCACTTATGGACGCTTACCTTCCCACCGGGGATAGGGTAAACGCCACACTCTTTCCCATTTCCACTCACGGAAACACGCTGACGATCAGAAAATTTTCCCGTTCTCCATGGACCATAATCCACCTTATTGACAACAACACTCTTTCACCCGAGATAGCGGCCATACTCTGGCTTGCCATGCAGTATGAGATGAACATAATAGTTGCCGGAGGCACAGCTTCCGGCAAAACGTCCATGCTTTCAACACTCCTGCCGTTTATTCCTCCAAATCAAAGGATAATCTCCATAGAGGACACAAGGGAGATAAACCTCCCCAAGTTCCTGCACTGGGTCCCATTCTCCAGCAGGGAGGCTAATCCTGAGGGAAGGGGGGCTGTTACCATGCTGGATCTGCTTGTTAACTCCCTTAGGATGAGGCCCGACAGAATAATAATCGGTGAGATAAGAAGGAAAGAAGAAGCTGAGGTTATGTTTGAAGCAATAAGGACGGGGCACAGCGCATACGCGACCTTCCACGGAGACAGAGCAGACGAGGTGATAAAGAGGCTTACCAACCCTCCGATGGATCTTCCTCCCTCCGTTCTGAGCGCTCTCCATCTCATAGTTGTACAGTTCCGCCACAGGAGAATGGGTGTCAGAAGGACCTTAGAGGTTGTGGAAATATTGCCGGGAGAAAAGGAGCTGGGACTCAACGCTGTTTATAGGTGGAACGCGGCCAGCGACACCTTCAAGAAGCTGAACAAATGCTGGAGGATATACAGAGAGATAAACCTTTATGCGGGCATGACTGAAAAGGAAATAGACGAGAATATAAAGAGAAAGATGACAATACTTGAATGGCTCAGGAAACACGGAATAAAGACTGTCAACACCATCGGGAAGATCATTGCAGAATATTACAGAAACGAAGATGAAATAGTAGATCTGGCAGCGAAAGATGCTGATCCAAAAGAACTTCTCGATGAGGATCTGTTGAAAGAACTCGAGAGGGTCACACTCTGACGTATCTTGGGGGTTGGTATATGACCCGAATTAATGAGGAAGCGCTTGTAAACAGGGCGAGAATATTCTTTCCCATTGCCAAGAAGCTCGAACCCCTTTTTTATCACCTCAATGCCGACCTTGCAAGGGTGGAATCAAAACTCAGCCTAGTTGAACACATCGCGGTCTCGCTCTACAAGGGTGTTTACACAGCCATCATGTTTGGGACTTTAATAGTACTCCTTGGTATCATTCTCCAGGATGCCATGATAATGAAGATAGCGGTCGTATCCTTTTTGCTTTTCTTCCTCCTGAACTTTTACACCTCCCTTTATTATCCCAGATTTATTTCATACAAGAAAGCCAAAAAAATCGAGGAGGACTTACCTTATGCTCTGAGACACCTTCTGATTCAGGTCAAGGCCGGTGTGCCTCTTTATCAGGCCATGGTCACGGTTTCCGAAGGCTATGGAGAGGCTTCGAGTGAGTTCAGGAAAATAATCGAGGGTATAAATGCGGGCAAAAGTCAGGTTGAGGCGCTGGAAGATAGTATATCGAGGAACCCATCCTTACCTCTCCGCAGGGCTCTGTGGCAGTTGCTCACCGCCGTAAAGACGGGTGCTGATCTGACAAGATCCTTGGAAGCGGTCGTGGATGAGATAATGAGAGAGCAATTAATAGCGATCAAAAAATACGGTCAGGAACTCAACCCGTGGACCCTCATGTATATGATGTTCGGTATAATAGTGCCGTCCCTCGGTATAACATTTCTCATGATTTTGTCGTCCTTTGTTGGCATGGTTATCGATAAGAGCATGCTTGCCATCGGACTATTCATACTTGTGGCGTTCCAGTTTATGTTCGTGCAGGTCGTGAAGAACAAGAGACCATCGGTGAAAATATGAGAAGGGTTAGTTTCCTCCTCAGGAAAAAGAGCTTGAATGCGAAACAGCTCATCACAGACGCAATGCTGACTGTTTACTCCCTGCTGCCAAGAAACTACCGCAAAAAAATAGAGCAAGAAAAAACTTATGCGGGAATAGAAGGTGACAAAAGCGCTTTCTGCGGGGCAATTATGTTGATCATATGGATCATAGGGTTGGTAGAAACCTCGGTACTCTTCTTCACATTCAGAGTCCCGCTTCACCTCGCGGTAATTCCCATGGGTATTCTTTTTATATTCGGTTACTTTCTACCATACCTGATTTTCACCTATCTTGCGGATGCGAGGAAAAAAAGGATGGAGGTCGTGCTCCCGGACATACTCATGCTGATATCGGCAAACATAAAGTCGGGACTGACCATTGACAGAGCCATCCTCTTTGCCTCCCGTCCGGAGTTCGGCGAACTATCTGACGAGTTCAAGAAGGTGGCGTTTGAGATTTACGGCGGGGAAGAGGTTAGCGAGGCTTTCAGGAAAATGCTCACACGAATAAAGTCCATAGCGTTGGAAAGAACGGTGAAACTTCTGCTGGAAGGGTTGAAATCAGGGGGAACCATAGCCAGTCTGCTGGAGGAGACGGCCAACGATCTGAGAAATGTGGAGGTGCTTCAGAGGGAAATAAGGTCGAACGTATCGATGTATATGATGTTCATATTTCTTGCAGGGGTGGTTGCGGCTCCGTTTCTATTTGCGATATCCAAGGTGTTAATTAACACCTCATCCTCGGCATGGGGTACGATGAATATTAATCAGGATGTGGCTTCATTTATGGGAGGGGGTTTCATATCTCTCAAACCAACAAAAATTGATACCGGCGCGTTTTCCCTTTTTTCCATTCTGTGTCTCTCGATAAACATAATCTTTGCGAGCATGCTCATCTCGATCATTCAGCACGGAGATGCTAAAGCCGCGATAAAGTACATACCTCTCTTTATGGTGGTGGCTTTTGGTATTTACTACGGAAGTCTGAAGGTCATGAGTGCCGTGTTTCAGATGGTTGTGTAAAAGCGCGGACAACACCCTCAACACATTTTGGGATGGGAGAAGCAACAACTTAGAAATCGAGGTCAGACCTTTTCCTTTACTCTCCTGTCGAGCTCATTATGGACTATTGCTATGCAGGATGAAGCAAGATATGGCATGGGCCCGATAGAGACTTTACATGCTCCGAGTTTATCAATCACATAATCTTCCACTTTCTTCGGCAGCCCTATATGGTCGCCAAGCACGAAGCACACATTGTTGGAGGGGAGTTCAACCTTCCTTATGTCCTGACCTTTCTCATGCAACACGTAAAGATGAAAGTTGCACTGCTCCACAAGCTCTTTGAGCAACGGGACTATGTCATTCCTCGCTACCCATATTCCGTCCTGAACTTTTATCCAGCTCTCGCCCTTCTCTTCAGCTTTTCTACCCTTTCTCTCCCACACTTCCAGAGCTTTCTTTATCCAACTACCTACATTTCTCTCATCTGGAGACACCTTTCGCATGCTATCAGAAAAGAAGGCAACTGTCTTCGGAGGGTCGGGAGGCCCGGTAAGCACAGCATAGAAAGCTGTGTTCTCCCTTAACCTGTGGCTGAGCCAGAGCGCTTGGGTTACACACCTTGCAATCAGATCCATTCTTCCCCCGCTTCCAGGGAGATCGTTAAGAGAGAAGATCGGAGCTGTTGTGGCTTTCCTTGCATACAGTACAAATGCGCGCATGCTCAGACTTGTGATGTCAAGAGTTTAATAATTTTTTCTCTTGGTCTTTCGGCAACTCACACCTCTAACCTTTAAAAATATGAGTCTGCAGTTTTTCCATCATGAGCTCATCATCTCAATCTCACGTTGCGGCAGGAAATGACACGGTAATGCACACAACAGGCAATAAGGATGAAAATATTACCGTGAGGATCGGACTTGAGACGCATGTTCAGCTCATAACTCGCTCAAAGTTGTTCTGCTCCTGCAAGAATCCCGTTACCCTGAAGGAGGAGCCTGCTCCAAATACTCTTGTGTGCGATGTCTGTCTCGGAATGCCAGGAACTAAGCCCGTGCTCAACAAAAGGGTGGTGGAGCATGCGATAATGGTTGCCCTTGCATTAAACGCGGATCCAGCAAAAAGAACCTTCTTCTCAAGAAAAACATACTTTTATCCCGACATGAACAAGAATTATCAGATAACTCAGTACGAGATTCCCATAGCATCTGGTGGCTGGGTGGAGATAGATGGAGATGATGGTTCGAGAAAGAAAATAAGGATAAGACGCATCCACATAGAGGAGGATCCCGCAAAGCTTGTTCACAGGGATGGATACACTCTGGTGGACTACAACAGAGCAGGTATACCTCTTCTGGAGATAGTCACGGAGCCTGACTTCTCCAGCCCGAGAGAAGCCAGAGCGTATCTTCAGAAGCTCGTTCAAATTCTTGAGTATCTCGGTGTCTATGATTCCACGACTCAGGCGACAATCAAAAGCGATGCCAATATTTCCATGGAATACAACGGTACTGCTGGCGAGAGAGTCGAGCTGAAGAATATAACAGGAACCAGGGAGATAGAGAGAGCGTTGAGTTACGAAGTTATCAGGCAGCTGAACGTTTTCAGGAGGGGTGGTGTGCCTTCCAGAGAGACCAGAGCATGGGATGAGAAGTCTGGTGTCAGCAGAAGCTTGAGGATGAAGGAGGAGGAAGAGGAATACGGATACATATTTGATCCGGATCTTCCCGTGATGGAGATCGATGAGAAGTTCATTGGAAAGATAAGAGAGAACCTTCCGGAACTTCCAGATGAGAAGAGAAGAAGGTTTATGCAGCAGTACGGGCTGAAGGAAAAAACTGCCGAGAGTTTAACAGCTGATGTTGAAATTGCCGACCTCTTTGAAAAGCTGTGCGGGAGTGTGTCCGTCAAGAATGCTGTGGCATGGATACTCGTGCTGATGAAGACCCTCAATTACCACACCATAAAGTACAGGGAAGCCGGCATACCTGATGATTGGATGGTTGAACTCGTGAAAGCCTACGAGGATGGCCTCTACTCTGATGTTGTTACCGAAGAGATACTTAGAAGGATGGTGGAGGAAAAACGGCCTATGAGGGTCATAGTTGAGAAACACAAATACCCCAGCCTCAAGGATGTTGGGAACTTGGAGGAGATAATCAGGAAAGTTGTGGAGGGGAACAGAAACGCAGCAGAAGACTATAAAGCTGGCAGGAAGGAAGCAATGAACTTTCTTGTGGGACAGGTGATGAAAGAGACAAGGGGGGGTGCAGACCCCAAGAAGGTTAGGGAGATACTTGAGAACATGTTGAACGAATCCTGAATAACGTGAAGTCACCTCTGCAATATATGCTCAGAATTTTGGATGTCGCAGGCTGGAAATGTTTATATACGTAATTAGTGCAATAATATATCAAGATACACAATTTGTAGGGTGTGATCAAGACGGAACACACAACATTTTGTGTTGCAGAGTTATTGATATAGACTTATCTATCTTCATTACTGGATGTCCCGTCTAACTGTCGGGAACACCAGAAAATAGGGTGTATGGCGTGAAATGTCCATATTGTGGGTTTTCGGAGAGCAAGGTGATAGAGACGAGAGATGTGGGAGATGATGCAATCAGAAGAAGGAGGATGTGTCTTAAGTGTGAGAGGCGCTTCACCACCTACGAGAGAGTGGAAAGGATGGATATATATGTCATAAAGAAGGACGGCAGACGGGAGAGATTCGACAGGGAGAAAGTAAGAAGGGGGATAATGAAGGCCTGTGAAAAAAGACCGATTAGCATAGAAGTCATAGACCGCATTGTTGAGGAAGTGGAAAGTGAAGTGAGGAAGAGTGATAGTGTGGAAGTGAGCAGCAGGGAAATAGGAGAGATAGTCATGAGAAAGCTCAGAGAACTTGATCATGTTGCTTACATAAGATTCGCATCCGTTTATAAGGAGTTCAAAGATGTCGATTCCTTCACGCGGGAGATCATGCTTCTCAAAAAGGAGACGAAACCGCCAGATACGATGATGAAGGGTGATGTTGTGTGAGCTGTGAAAAAAGAAAGGTCGAAGAGGAGGGACAGCTGAAGGAAAAGAAAAAGGAAGTGGGCGAGATGGTGAAAAACCACATAAAAAGGGTCAGGAAAAGGGATGGTAGAGTCGTGCCTTTCGAAAAGGAGAAGATCGTTAATGCTATTTTTAAGGCAGCCCAAGCTGTTGGCGGACATGATAGAAATATGGCGGAGTCAATAGCGAATGAGGTTGTAATGGTACTCAATCAGAGGTTCAAACCCGGCGAGATACCTTCTGTGGAGGACATACAGGATATTGTGGAGGAAGTTCTAATCAAGAGAGGTCATGATAGAACCGCGAGAGCTTACATAGCATACAGGAGGGAGAGAGCGAGAATAAGAGAAATAAAGGCAGCGCTGGGTGTCGTTGATGAGCTCAAACTGCCCATCAACTCGATAATTGTACTCAAAAACAGATACTTAATAAAGGATGAGAACGGCAAGCCTATAGAAACGGTTGCGGGGATGTTCAGGCGTGTTGCGCACAACATAGCAAAAGCCGATAGATTTTACGGTAAAACTCCTGCTGAAGTGAAAGAAACGGAAGAAAAGTTTTACAAACTCATGACCTCTCTTGAGTTTTTGCCGAACTCACCTACACTGATGAACGCAGGCACACCACTCCAGCAGTTATCGGCATGTTTCGTTCTGCCTGTGGAGGATGATATAGGGAGCATCTTTAACGCTGTGAAATACACGGCCATGATACACAAAAGTGGCGGCGGTACCGGCTTCAGCTTTTCCAGACTGAGACCCAAAGGCGACATAGTTAAGAGCACACACGGCGTTGCCTCTGGGCCAGTATCCTTCATGCGTATCTTTGATGTCGTGACGGATGTGATAAAGCAGGGTGGTAGACGAAGAGGAGCTAACATGGGTGTGCTTAATGTTGATCATCCGGACATACTTGAGTTCATTACATGCAAGGAACAGGAAGGTGTGCTCACAAACTTTAACATATCTGTGGCTGTGACTGACGCTTTCATGGACGCTGTGAAAAGCAACGATACATACCCTCTCATCAATCCAAGGAACGGAGAGGTTGTAAGAGAGCTTCCAGCAAGAGAAGTGTGGGATCTTCTGGTGCTCATGGCGTGGAAATGTGGAGATCCCGGTGTGATATTCATCGATGAAATAAATAGACACAACCCGACCCCTGCCCTTGGAAGAATAGAGGCTACAAATCCCTGCGGGGAGCAACCCCTCCTGCCCTATGAGTCCTGCAACCTTGGATCCATTAACCTGGGCAAGTTCGTGGTTATGGATGATGGCAAACCTTACATTGACTGGGAAAAGTTAGAATACGCTGTGAAGACAGCCGTGCACTTCCTCGATAACGTAATCGATATGAACAAATACCCGCTTAAGCAGATAGAAAAGATGACGAAGGCTAACAGAAAAATTGGACTCGGGGTCATGGGTTTTGCAGATCTGCTGATAAAGATGGGCATACCTTACAACTCGGACAAAGCTGTGAGGATGGCAGAGAAGATCATGAAATTCATAAACGAGAAGAGCAAAGAAGCTTCAGTTGAGCTTGCTGAGGAGAGGGGGAGCTTTCCCAACTTCGAAATGAGCGTATGGCCTGAGAGAGGTTATGACAAGCTAAGGAATGCAACCACGACCACCATAGCTCCCACGGGAACGATAAGTATAATAGCTGGAGCCTCCAGCGGTATAGAACCCATCTTCGCCATCTCCTATGTGAGGAAAAATATACTGGGTGGAGAGGAGCTCATAGAAATCAACCCGCTTTTCATAGAGATGGCGAAGAGGATGGGGCTTTACAGCGAGGAGCTCATGAAGAAAGTCTCCAAGATGGGATCAATTCAAAACATAGACGGTATGCCTGAAGAACTCAAAAGAATATTTGTCACAGCACACGACATAGCACCGGAGTGGCATGTTAGGATGCAAGCCGCTTTCCAGAAATATACGGATAATGCTGTGTCCAAGACTGTAAATTTACCGCACCATGCAACGCCGCAGGATGTAGAAGAGGTTTACTGGCTTGCCTATAAGCTCAGGTGCAAGGGCATAACCGTGTACAGAGACAGGTGCAGAAGCCAGCAGGTACTGAATATAGAGTATAGGGAGGACAAAAGGAAGGAGAAGAGTGATGCCAAATCGTGCCCCTCGTGCTGATGCTGGTTAAAAAACAATCTCCCCTCATCCAAAAACCTCCCTTTGTGGTTCGTTCGCTTTCCATGCAGGTCGATGGGTATGGTTAACGGAAATGGTGCGGAAAGCTCACAATCGTCAGAAATTCGCCCGCAAGCTGAAAACGATACAGAGAGTAGCGTAGCTGCGGCAATGGCCAATGTTCCCATAGAGCTCAGGGGTCCCGGGTTGGTCCAGATTTATACCGGCGATGGAAAGGGCAAGACCACAGCTTCTCTTGGCCTTGCACTCAGGGCTGCGGGTCATGGTTATAGAGTTTTTATTTTTCAATTTCTGAAGGGCGGATACTATACTGGAGAGGTGAAGTCCATAACGAACTTTCTGGACAAGCTCATCAGAATCGAGCAATTTGGCACGGGATGCGTGAAGATGGGCAAACAAATAAAGATCTCGGCTTACAACGGCATGCAGAAACCATTATGTCCTAGAAACTATACATCGGAGAGAGATGTGCTGAATTGCGGCGCATGCAGGTACTGCTTTCTGATACATGATGAGGATTATCTCCGTACAAGGAAAGCCATACGCATGTTCAGGGAATATGCTCTCAACGGCACATATGATATTATAATTCTTGATGAAATTACACATGCTATAAATAAGGGACTTGTGAGTGTGGATGAGGTAGTGGAGATCATTAAGAACAGAAAGAAAGGTGTGGAGATAATTATAACGGGAAGGGGCGCCCCTCCGGAACTTCTGGAGATTGCTGACCTCGTGACGGAGATGAGGGAGGTAAAACACCCCTGGAGAAGAGGCATACCTGCAAGGAAGGGTATAGAATACTGAAGTTGAGTCTTTCGGTAAACGAGGTCGATAGAATGGTTTCCGAAAAAAACAGAGAAATCTTAATCGGAGGGTTTTTCGCCTTTTACTCGCTGGAGGAGTTCAGGAAACTTCTGAACAATAAACTCGCAAGAAAATGCGCTGAGACTATGGAATTCTGTGAGATATGGCTGGAGAACGCTCGCGGAAATTTCGATTTACTTAACCAAAAGAATGAGATCGTTGAAACAGTTCTATCGCTTGTTGGAGAGGAGACGCCGATCGGTATTCATGGACCGATTCTGAACTTTAATCTTGCGAACCCTTCACTTGCGCTTGAGAAAGCAATTCTTAGAGAGGCAAAGGCAACCATAGACATTGGAGAAGCGCTTGGAGCTTCTTACGTCCTTTTTCATGCTGGAAATGCACCATTCTACCTGAAACGGAGAGAGGTGGAAGACATTCTGGTTTCCCGCCTCGAGAGTTTGGTCAAATACGGGAAGAAAAAAAAGGTCAGAGTTGCGGTTGAAAACGTGCCATACGTGCCGTCACTTTCCGAGCCGTACGGCTCAAGCATGAAGGAAATAGAAAGGATCCTGAAAAACGTTGAGGGCCTTTACTTTGTTCTGGATGTGCCTCACCTCTTCGCGGGAAAGGATAAAGAAGCCATCATAAAAAAGATTCATGTTAAGAGGTTGGTGGCAATGCACATTCATGGCTTTGATGGTATTAGGGATCACGTGGCGATAGACGAGAACAACATTATAGATTATAGCGAATTCCTGCCGGTCCTCATTCAGAAAGCTGAAAACAAGCCCTTATATTTTAATGTGGAGGTTGTCGGCCTCAGGGAAATGTTGAGGTCCATCAAAAACCTGAAAAAAATGCTGGAGAAGATGTGCAAGGCATCCAAATAAATATTTTTGTGCCCAGATAATGTCACATGCCCGAGGACACCACAGGCAAAAAATATGTCAGTGAGGATATGCCAATAGGAGAGGTGGTAGCAAATTATCCTGAAGCCGTGCCTGTCCTTCTAAAGTACGGTCTACACTGCATAGGGTGTCAGATAGCGATGATGGAAACGCTCCGGGACGGGCTTCTTGCTCATGGAATAAACGAGGAGGATATTAAAAGAGTCGTGTCTGAAATAAACGAAGCTATAGAAAAGGTTAGGAAAGCCTTAGAAGAAGAGAAATAGGAGGTGATGAAAAATGTACAGAATAGTTCATGACAAAGAGGCTTGTATAGGTTGCGGGGCCTGTGTCTCCGTCTGCCCGGATAACTGGGAGATGGGCGACGACGGCAAAGCAAAACCAATAAAGACGGAAGTGGAGGAAATCGGATGCAATCAGGATGCTGCGAATATCTGCCCCGTGCAGTGCATAAAAATTGAGGAAACCAAATAAAGTGGACAGTCCCTATTCTCAATTTTTTGCATTTTCATTATTCTATGTTTTCTTTTTATTTCTTTTTACATTTCAGAATTTTTTGAATCCTCGTAAAATTAGTTTATTAGTTCTTATCATTTCAGAACTCCATAACCTACCAATCTCCATCTTCCATTTATCTGCATTGACAGCGCTATCTTGCTTCCGGGTTGCGCACAGATGGGCAACTTCAGCTTTGCCTCTATCGTATCGCTACCGCCTTTCATGCACACACCAACAGTTCTTGCCGTGCCAACATTCATGAGAAGTGGTGTACCGGGAGTTATTCTCTCAACCTTGAACTTCTCACCACTCTCCAAAATCCTTTCAAGAGGATGATACTCGAGCACAACATCGTAGTACACGGGTGGTAGCTCGTTCACATGTCCGATAATGTTCCCTACCATTGCATCAGCTTTGGTGAAAGCAGGGTCGAGAAGCGTCCCAATGGCAACAAGCCCACCGGGCGTTGCCTCCTCAAGTCTTTTATTGCCCTGCATGAGGCTCGTAATTTCGGTTATGACGGGGTGGTACTTTTCGTCCTCGCCCCTTATTCCGGGTCTTATCTCTATTTCGTCCCCGACCTTGAGCTTACCCTGCATTATACTGCCTCCAAGAACACCCCCCACAAGCTTCTCTATGCTTGTGCCCGGCTTATTCACATCAAAGCTTCTTGCCACGTACATGAGCGGACTCTTGGTCAGGTCTCTCTTTGGAGCGGGAAACTCTCTGTCTATGGCATAGAGAAGAACGTCGATGTTTACCCTGAGCTGGGCTGAAACCGGAATTATCGGGGCATTTTCAGCCTTTGTACCCTTAAGGAATTCCTTTATCTGGCGGTAATTTTCCCTTGCCTGTTCCTCATCAACGAGGTCAATTTTGTTCTGCACCACTATGAACTTCTCAATACCGGCTATCTCTGCCGCCATAAAATGCTCAACGGTCTGTGGCTTTGGACAGGGTTCGTTAGCAGCGATTACGAGAATAGCATAGTCCATGAGCGCCGCTCCCGTCAGAGTGGTTGCCATTAGAGTTTCGTGTCCTGGACAATCCACTATGGAGGCCGTTTTTATGGGTTCCGTCTGCGAGCTACAATAAAAGCAAACGGAAAGTGTTGTGTATGCTTGGGGTACATCACATTTCGGGCACTTTCTGATGGTGAAGTCCGCATAACCCAGCCTTATGGATATACCCCTTTTCAACTCCTCACTGTGTTCATCCGTAAATTTGCCAGTGAGCGCTTCGGTCAGAGTGGTTTTGCCGTGATCAACATGCCCTATCATCCCTATGTTCATCTGCGATATTTCTCGCGGGTCTACAGAAACCTCAGCCTCATGTTCTTTCTTCTTGCCCGCCACACGTATCACCATTATAATATTCGTTAAAGTGGAATAAACTAATTGAGACAGTGCCTTTTAAATTTGTTACTCAGCAAAGCAAATCTTTATCGAAGCCCGCTAAAAATTTCTGGAAAGAGGATAGACCACAAGCTTATCGCGAAGATCGGAACCTTCAAGCACCCACACCTCATAATACGGAGGTATGCTTAAGAAATCTTCTTCATCTCTAAGTGGGGGTTCGATGTACACTGATATCGTGTTATTTTTCTTCTTCCATCTCGCCATGGCATCTTTTCCACAGGAAGGTACATTTTCAACTATATTCCCCAACGTGCAGGATTTTCCTCCCGTCTGGAAATACAGAACACTTTCCATTATTTTCTTGCTGAAGAAGTTAACCTCAAGCTTTCCTCCACTAACAGAAATCCCCGCAGATCCTAAATCATCCCACCTCACATCTTCGAGGGCGCAACCCTCCAGAGGAGAGCATACTGTGACCACAAGGCCACCTCCCGTCCGGTAGGTATACCCTTTTTAAGGAATTCTGCCACCCTCCGGATAGTCCAGGAGAAGGGAAAGTGGAATGTTGCTCTAACCCGTTTCCATCCACAAACCCCGCAGTTCCTCATATCATAAAGATAAAGTTCCTCACTGTCCAGAAAGCTCCCTCCGCTTAAATACCCATACCTTGTCACTGTGTTATTGCCGCATACAGGACAGGTGTGGTGAGAACTCACCTTCACGGGTTTTCCTTCCTCGTGAGCACAAACAACATTATAAAGCTCATTGAAGCTTTCGAATTTTTCTCTCAGGCTTTTCCACAGGTATCCCGAAGGGTGTGATTTAGGATCATGACTTTTCATGAGAACCTTACCGTTATCAAACTCTGAGAATTAATTTTAAAAAAGTTGCAGCATGAATAAGTGGTGTCTTTTTTGAAGAGGTGATGGTGATGAATGTTAAGTTTGTCATAAACGATCCAACAACGGGGAGAAGCTACCAAAAAGAGGTCGAGCAGAGCAAAATAGAGAACCTTTTCGGGCTTAAGATAGGGGATGAATTTGACGCTGGCATAATCGATCTGCCGGGATACAGACTCAAAATAACCGGAGGCAGTGATAAGGACGGTTTTCCCATGAAGAAGGGAGTTGAAGGCACCGGCAGAAAAAGGCTTCTTCTTTCAGGAGGTGTGGGTTACAGGCCCAAAGAAGAAGGTGTTAAAAAGAGAAAGACGGTTAGGGGGGAAGTTATAGCAGATGATATAGTACAGATAAACTGCGTGGTGGTTAAGGAGGGTAAGCAGAAGCTTGAAGAGATCTTTGGAAAGAAGGAGGAAGAGCAGGCACAGACAGCATAAAAACAAAACAGTAGAATTTTATTTCATGCAGTTTTTAGAAAGCAATCGAATCCTTCGGAACAAATTTGAGATATATTGTGTTATCCCCTATTTTATTTTCCACAAGTTCATAGGATGAAGGGATTTCCAGAATCTTAAAGTACATCTTGTTCTTTCCATAGGCTCTGAACTCTGCGGACTCATCAAGCTGGAGGATCTCAATATCCTCTGGTTTTTTTATATCCTCGACTTCCAGTTCCACCTCTATCTCTCCGTTTTTCTTCTTCACGAACCTCAGAAGTTTCGGCTCCACTACCTTGCTGAACTTTTTATTTTTCCTCGGTTTCATCAGCGGGCTTACTTCTCTATCCGCGGATCCAGTTCCGTTCGCTGATTTGTTCTCTCCAGCGGCGTTACCCTCAATTTTCACACCCTCCGGCGTTATCCTTATCCTCACAACGTGTGTGGAGGTGTCTCTTCTGAAAGGAAGAACCTCTGCCTCCTTTCTTTTTCCGTCATCTTCCATTCCCATCAGCTCTCTGAACATCTCGTTCGTAATCGAGAACATCTTTTCCAATAGATCTTCCACACCGAACTCCCAGAAGCTCTTCCATCTCGACTCTATTTTTTCACCACAAAAGGGGCAGAATCTCCATTCGCTTTCCAGCTCAGCTCCACATCTTCTACATTTTTTATTGAACATGGCGATTCACACACTCGGCGTTTTTATCATTTTTTATTGAGCACTGTTTTGAGTATATCGAGAGGTTCGTTAGGTTTGATTTCGAAACCTCTCGCGGTCAGAGCGAGCACCATCCAAAAAACATCGGATATGGTTTTGAGGGATGCAACAAAATATGTATGCTTACCCTCAAAGATAAGCGTTGCGCCTTCATAATCAAATGTAACCTGAGTGAACTCACCAGCTTTCAGTTCCAGCTGCTGTCCGGGCGTTCCCACAACGGTCAGATATATGTTCTCCGGGGGCTTTATGTTGATGGTATAATCAGGCATATTCCTCACCAACACTTAATTCGACTCCTTCCTTTATATAAGTTTCGAACGAATAAACGCGGTCATTCCAGACTTCTCACTTAAGGACAAAGCTCACTTTTGTGCTGTACGGATAAACTCATTCATGGGAATTGTGCCTGGAATGTGTTGAATTCGTCTCATTTTTATTCTCTCTCCACCAATTGCACACATCTCTAACGGGACACTGCTCGCACCTTGGTTTTAATGGCCTGCATACCTGCTGACCGAACCTTACGAGGGTTAGATTCACCTTTCTCCATAGCTCCTTCGGTATGAGCTTTTTGAGCTCCATTTCTGTCTCCTCCGGTTTTTTTGTGATCACGAGCCCCAGCCTGTTTCCAATGCGATGTACGTGCGTATCAACGGGAAGGGCATCCCTACCAAAGCCATAAGCCAGGACACATCCCGCGGTTTTCCT
>WAPT01000007.1 GCA_015520605.1 Nanobdellati archaeon | reverse complement strand
CTTATGTCCTGGCAGTACTGCTGGATTTTTCCTTGCTGGTATTCCTTAGAGAAGTTTATTTCGAGATAAACCTGGTAATCTGTTAGGTTGTTTCCTGAGTTTTCTTGGATGGTTATTGGTCTGCGGTATTTAAATTTTACCATTTCATTTCCATCGAGCCAAACTGAGATTGAATTGTTTGCCACGGGTGTGTTATCGGGCAGTAATAAAGCATAGTCATAGACTGTTATCTTTTCGTTTGGATTGACAAGGTATTTGTCCAGCTTTAAGTTGACTTCTACTTTCTTAACATTATAAGTATAATTGATATTTACCACACTTCCCGTTATTCCATTTCCTGAAGTTCCTGAAATGTTTACTAAGAAGGAATAAGTTCCCAATGAAGATGGAGCTTGGTCTATTGTTTCATTTGTTCTCCAAGTGGAATTGCCTATGTGAATCAAAGAATAAGTTTTTCCGTTGTAGGTTAGAGTAAAGCTTCCTGAAGTTACCGGGAAATAGCTAGAGCCGTTATATTCTTGGATTTTTACAGTAGCATAGAAGGATTCGTTCGGATTAAGGATGTTATCCATTTGGTTATGTTCATCTAGGATGTTGAATTCTGAAAAATTCAAAATCCTAACTTCAAAAGTTGTTTCATTTTCTCCATAGATTCCGTTAGGATCTGTAAGGTTTACTTTTATTGTGTAGGTCCCGGCTTCCATTGGAGTTATGAATGTGTAGTTGTAGAAGCCGGAGGAGTTTGTTTGAGTTGTGTTCAGTAATTGTCCGTTCAGCCAGATTGAAATTGAATTGTTTGCTACCGGAGAATTATCAGGCTGTAGTAAAGCCTGGCCCTGGATTGTTATTGTCTGGTTTGGATTTACGATATAATCATCCAGTGCTATTGAGACATTGATTGTTTTAACCTCAAACGTTAAAGTTTTTTCACATGTACCCGAAACCTGTTCAACGGTTATTGTATGGGTTCCCAGAGCAGAGGGGGCGTTAAAGGAATAGCTGTAATATCCCGAGGTGTTTGGAGCTAAGTTCTGGATCAGCAGGTTTCCGTCAAGATAGATGCTGACGTTTTCCGGAGAGATATTTAAAATTCCGCTGAATGTTGCATTGTAAAGTTCTTCAACAGTACTTCCGCTTGTCCCGGAAACCGTTATAAGCTGATCCGGATTAACCACATAATCATCAAGATCTGCTGTAAGTTCTGGGTGGTTGTAGTAAATTGAACCTCTTTGCCCTGCTTCATATCCTGAACCACCAAGGGATTCTATATCTCCTGTAAAATTCCATGTTTGGTAATAGACCGCTATCCTTCCTCCTGCTCCGCCTCCTCCGTAATCATCTCCACTCCCTCCGTTTGCTGAGATCGTGCCATTTCCTTCCAGAGTGTTTGTAAGTATCAAAATGGAACCGCCAGAACCTCCTCCCGAATCATCAGCGGAGACACCGCTGCAGTTGGCCTGCCCGTCTCCTCCGTTTGCCGAGATTGAGCCGTAGAGTGTTAGCGTGTTTGAGATATTCAGGAATATTTTCCCTCCTCCTGCTCCGTAGGAAGGGTTCAAAGTACAATTGGCTCCACCTGCCCCTCCCGAGCCAAAGTCTAAGGACCATGAGTAAGAGCCATAAGGGGAACCTCCGGAATCATTTTGAGCATCATTTCCACCGTAACCTCCGTATCCCGCTCCCGAACCCGCATAGTCCAATCCGTAGATCCCCGCTCCGGGACCCTGACCGTTGGTGCTATTTAAACCTCCCGGATAGCCTTTCTTGTCTGCATTTATACTTGCTCCCGGCTGGACTGTTAGATTGGTTGCTGTTATGTTGAAATTACCTTCCAAGCTTCCGCCAGTTTCGATCAGAACATAGCCCTGCATGTTAATTACAGCTTCCTGCAGAGCATCCGTGAAGAGACTGCCGTTGCCCGTTATCACGAGGTTACCCAGTCCAGAAAGCACTTCGCCCGTTACATTCTGGGTGGTGTTGACATAACAGGTTGTATTCAGAGTTCCGGAGTCACACGCAAAGTTTCTGGCCACAGCCAGATTTCCAGAAAAATTGAAGATAAGCGTGTGAGCTCCAGTAGTTTTTACCCGAAAAACCGCCTTTCCTTCCCTATAGTGCCAATTCCTGATGATTACTCTGTTATCGCACACTTCGGCTCTGACCTTTTTTCCATTCCCATAGATCTCCACGAAATCCACGTCGTCCGGATAAGAGGGACCGTAAATCTCCAAGACGCCGTTACCCCGAGTTTCAAAATGAATAACCCAGTACCCTCCAAGCACGGGATTCGAATACGGATTAATCACATCTATGGTTTCTTTCTCAATGGAGAAAGAAAACGGTGAAAAAAATATCAGGCCACAAAGCACTATAATCAAACAGCTAACAATTTTCAGTCTGAAGTCCATTCTTACATTTTTTGTTTTCTTGGAAATTTCAGGCATCGAAGTTTTACCCCCGACCACATCATTATCATGTTATCTTATATCTTATCCATCATATACTATATATAATTCTATATATATGAATACATTGAGCGTGTAAAAAATTATAAAAATTATCCTGCATGGATGGCAGAACAGGAAGTATTCAATCCAAAAAAGATCAGTGCATTCTTACCATCATCAGCGCAAGCCCCACGAGGAACAACACCATAGCGATAAGCGATTTTCTCAGATTTTTCTCCTTGTGGAGCTCCGGAATCAGATCACTCGTTGCGATGTAAAGAAAGCCGCCAGCTGCAAACGGTAGCAGATAAGAGTGGAAGCCCATGGCAGTACGTGAAACCGTGAAAAGAAAATATGCGGAAACTGCTCCAGCAAGGGCGGTAAGCTGTGAGATAAAATTGTAAAGCAGAGCTTTTTTCTTGCTGAAACCCCCGTAAACAAGCACACCAAAGTCTCCGAGCTCCTGCGGAATCTCATGCATCACTATAGCCAGGGTTGTCATATAACCCAAGGCCACGGATGTTATGTAACTTGCGGTCATTATCACACCGTCCATAAAGTTGTGAATGGCATCTCCGATCAGGATCAGGTAGGAAAATGTGTGAATATCGCATTCCCTATCATGGCAGTGGTGCCAGTGCAACACACGTTCCAAAACAAAAAATGCAACAAAACCCACTGTTAGTAACTTCGCCGAAAGAGTATAGCCGAGTTCGGAAATACCTTTCGGGTAGAGGTGAAAAACCGCCCCACCGAGAAGCGTGCCGGCCGCAAGCCCGACGAGTGCAAAAATTAGCTTGTAAAGGACATCATCCCTGATAAGGAAGGTCAGCGCTCCCACAAGAGCTATCAGACTAACAACAACCGCTGAAATAAAAATATAGCAGAAGACTCCCATTACCACCACACCCGAGAAACAAGAAATAATAGGAAAATTACTTCTCCCTCAGTTCTATCTCAACGTGAACACCATCGGGCACTTCAACCCTCATTATGTGCCTGAGAGCCCTGTCATTGACGCTTATGTCAAGGACGCGCTTGTGTATCCTCATCTCCCACCTTTCGTAGGTCTCACTACCTCTACCGCATGGCGCCTTTCTGGTAACGATCCTCATTCTTTTGGTAGGTAAAGGAATTGGCCCAGATACAGATACTCCAAATTTTTCAGCTATTTCCTTAATCTGCCTAGCTACTTCATCCACCTTCAGGTGATCCGAGCTGCTGAGCTTGACCCTTGCGATTTGCATGATCCCACCACCACAAGCACCACATTCTTAAACATTCCGACAACCGCTTATGGACATATTGAGATGTTGGGTAAAATTTAAAAAAGAAGGGGGATGGAGTCTTTCACTCCTCCCACGGCACAAGGTCTATACACATACCAGCTGCCACCGTCATGCCCATGTCCCTAATAGCAAACTTTGCAAGCTTGGGAAAGTCCCTCTGCCTTTCTATGCACACCGGTTTGAGTGGCTTCACTTTTATCACCGCAGCATCTCCTGCTTTGATAAAGTCGGGATTCTCTTCCACAACCTCTCCCGTCCTTGGATCTATCTTCTTCAGGATTTCCTCTATCATCCCTGCAACGTGCGCTGTGTTTATATGGAACACCGGAGTGTAACCTTTGGTTATGACTGTTGGGTGCTGCAGTACGATTATCTGTGCCGTGAACTCCTGCGCAACGGTTGGCGGGTTGTCCGGGTGGCCCGCAACATCTCCCCTCTTTATCTCATCTTTACCGACACCTCTGACATTGAAACCTATGTTGTCACCGGGCCTGGCCTCCTGAATTGGTTCGTGGTGCATCTCGATACTCTTAACTTCTCCCTTCTTGTTGGACGGCATGAAAACCAAGCTGTCACCGACTTTAAGCACGCCGCTCTCCACCCTTCCGACGGGCACCGTACCCACACCGGTTATTGAATACACGTCCTGAATCGGTATTCTGAGCGGCTTGTCGACAGGCTGTTCCGGAGGATTTATGGAATCGAGCGCGTCCACTACGGTCGGACCATCGTACCATGACATCTTATCGCTTCTCTGAACCACATTATCTCCGTACCATGCGGAGATCGGCACAAAAGGTATCTTGCTCGTGTCGTAACCAACCGTTCTGAGAAGCTTCTCTACCTCCTCCTTTGTCTTCTCGTACGCTGCCTTGTCGTAGTTCACCTCATCCATCTTGTTTATAACCACAATGAGTTGATTTATACCGAGAGTCCTTATAAGATAAACGTGTTCCTTTGTCTGAGGCATGACACCTTCCTTGACACCTACCACCAGTATCGCTGCATCTGCCTGGCTCGCTCCGGTAATCATGTTCTTAACGAAGTCCCTGTGTCCCGGCGCGTCAATTATTGTAAAGTAGTATTTGTCCGTCTCGAATCGCTGGTGCATGATGTCTATCGTAAGGCCTCTCTCTCTTTCCTCCTTCAACCTGTCCATTACGAACGCAAACTTGAAGCTCTCCTTTCCGAGCTCCTTTGCCTTTTCCTCTATCTTCCTCATCTCCTGCTCGGGAATACTGTTTGTATCGTAGAGCAACCTTCCGATCAGGGTTGATTTACCCTGGTCAACGTGCCCTATCGTAACCAAGTTTACGTGCGGTTTCTCCTTTGCCATAATCCCATCACCCTTTTTCATGATGTTTTTTGAACGAGATCGTTTCAGGTAACCTTATTTGAAACATAAAATTTAAAAAAATAGATGGGTCGTTCCGGAGACCGTCCGGATAAGCGTCACTTCCTTATAACATTCCAGTAGAACAGCATATACTTGCACCACAAAGAAAGCAAATACAAATCACGCTTAAACCGGTAATTTCCATCCAACTTTAACATGACTTTCCTGAAATTAACGCACAAACAGTT
>WAPT01000006.1 GCA_015520605.1 Nanobdellati archaeon | reverse complement strand
TTTGATCTCGTGCTCTGCATAGCGGTACTTCACCATATTCCGGATGATAAAAGCAGAATAAATGCAATCAAGGAAATTTTTAGGGTTCTCAAGCCAGGAGGCAAACTTTTGGTATCTGTCTGGAGCAGGAGCGCAAAGAAGCTGCAGAAAGTGCCACAGAACGTGAGGGATGCGGTGATGTGCTGGGGAGGCAAAGCGGAAATATATTATCATATTTTCTGCAAAGAGGAGCTGGCACATCTCGCCAAAATTGCTGGTATAACCAGCTTCAGAGTGTGGGAGAGCAACGATAATATTTGGTTAGAGGCTGAGAAAGACTGGCAGGAGAGCTGAGAAAACGAGATAATTGAACAGCACGTTGGTTGTGGCAAAGATAAAGATGTTATGGAATCGCGCTCCCAGAAAGTAGTACAGAGGCATGGCGAAAAGGTTGAAGAGGATGGAGAAGAGAACTCCCGCAACACCACCCAAGCCGCTATACCCCATGAGACGCAGAACAATTATGCTTGTCGCCAGTCCGAGAAAACTTGGCAATCTTTTCTCAGCATTATCTCCCGAGACCACAAGGTTGAGAAATAGGGACAACCAGCCGATGATGATTGCATACAGGCATCCGAACCTGAGATAAACAACATAAGTTGCAAAAAGCACGAGATCAAAGCCGATGGGTAGAGGTAAAAAGCGCAGGTAGATTCTGGAAATCGCAGCCAGAAACACCAGAGAGAGAAGTAGCACTATTTTGTCTAGGAACTTGAGCATGAGAATTACAGTTAAAAGCATCAGACAGCTTTCAAAAATCCCGCTCAAATCTTTTCTTGAGAGAAACTTAATAGTTGTGCTGGTGTTCATTTCCATCGGTTTCATCCCCCTGAAAAGAAAAGGAACATGGCGCCAAGGTCATTCCGCCCATCATGCATCATCCATCAGCCAAGGCTGATAAAATCATCCCTTGGGCCAATAAAAATTTTTCATCGAAGGTTTAAAAAGGTTGAGAGGGTTTTGTTTAGGACTTGGCCTTGAGGAATAACCGTGTTTATTTTTCTTTAATATCAAAAATATCAAACCAGCTCCCACTTCAACCCGTAGTGAATTATTCCGTCCTCTCCATCCTCATATATCTTGCGGAACACAGCTCTAACCCTCGCGCCGATGTCAAGAAGTGTCAGATCTCCGACAACTTCTCCCAACACCTTGGGTCCTTCATCAAGCTCAATTATAGCTATACAGTATGGTACGCGCTTCTCAAATCCAGAGGGAGCAGCGTGAATAATGGTGTAGGTGTGGATTTTGCCTTCCCCCTTCAGCTGGTATTTCTCAAGCTTACCCTTTCTCCTGCACTTCGGGCAAATAGCATTGGGTGGGAAGTAAATGGTCCCGCATGTTAAACATCTGTTTCCGACAAGCCTGTATCTTGCTTCAAACCTACGCCATGCAAGGGGCACGCTCGATCTGTGGCTCATCTTAGCTCACCTCTCTGTTCTTACCAATCTCTTTCCAGTATGTGCACAACGGCCGTTGCACCGCTCCCTCCCACGTTGTGGGTAAGTCCAATCCTCGCGTCCTTAACCTGCCTCTCTCCCGCTTCCCCTCTCAGTTGCAGCACGATTTCCGCTATCTGTTTAACGCCGGTAGCGCCGACAGGATGGCCGCATGCCTTAAGCCCACCGGAAGTATTGATAGGGATGGAACCATCAAGCCTCGTCTCGCCATCCTCCACGAACTCACCTCCTTTACCCTTCTCCACAAATCCCAGATCCTCTATCGCCAATATCTCGGCTATGGTAAAACAATCATGTACTTCAGCAACATCAACTTCAGCAGGTTTTATTCCCGCTTCTTCGTAAGCCATCTTTGCAGCCAACTTGGTTGCCTTTATCTCCGTCAGGCTCTCCCTATCGTGAAGTGCGAGCGTGTCCGTTGCATGCCCGCTCCCGGCTATATGCACAAGCTTGTCAGTGAACTTCTTTGCTACATCTTCAGCACATACTACTATAGCAGCAGCCCCGTCCGTTATGGGAGAGCAATCGAGCAGGTTGAGAGGCTCAGCAATCGGAGGTGAGTTGATCACACTCTCAATCGTTATGGGGTACGGGTACTGGGCTATCGGATTTTTGGTGGCATTCTCATGATTTTTAACAGCCACCATAGCAAGCTGCTCCCTCGTTGTTCCGTATTCATACATGTGTCTTCTTGCCATCAAAGCGTAAAGACCAGGGAAGGTAACCCCGTGGTATCCCTCCCACTCCTGATCGGCAGCTCCTACAAGAGTTAGCGCGGCCTCACTTGTTTTCACATCGGTCATCTTTTCCACTCCGCCAACAAGCACCACATCATGCTTTCCGGAAAGTACAGCGAGATAAGCTTGCCTGACCGCAAGCCCTCCGGATGCGCATGCAGCTTCTACCCTTGTGGCGGGAATGTTCAATCCGAGCTCTCCAGCTATGAGCGATGCTATGTGCTCTTGCCCGATAAACCTACCGCCGGACATGTTGCCTATGTACATAGCATCTATGTCTTTGCCGCTTATGCCAGCGTCCTCTATTGCCTTTATTCCGGCTTCTATCGCAAGCTCTCTAAAACCCTTGCCCCAGTGTTCTCCAAATTTGGTTAGCCCTACACCGATAACGCACACCCTTCTTGTCATAGAGCATCACTACTATCAGTCTTTCAGCTTACCCCTCATCTTGGCGTATCTTGCATAACTTATGTAGATCTTCCTGTTGAGATAGTACTCAAACGTGGGGGCAAGATTTCTTTTTTCCTCTATAAGGTCAGTTACCTCTATCGCAAAGGCATCGCTACCAGCCCCGCTGCCAAATGAAGCAAGCAGAATGAGCTCGTGGGGTTTTGCCTTATCGAGTGTCGCGCACAGTCCGAGCAAACTACTACCGGAATAAGTGTTGCCCACCTTACTAACCACAAACCCATTTGCCAGCTTCTCCTTCTCAATGCCGAGCATCTTCGCCATTCTCAGCGGGAACTTACCGTTAGGCATGTGAAACACGACATTATCAAAATCAGAGGGATTGAGGCCTGTCTCTTCCAGAAGCAGTTTGACCGCTCCTCCTATATGCCTGAAATATGCGGGCTCTCCTGTAAAGCGGGCTGCATGTCTTGGATAGTGCTGCATGGGCCTCCTCCAGAAATCCGGAGTATCGGAGGAATAGGAAGCTGTTGCTATTATCTTTGCAAGAACGTTTTTTCTTCCTATTATGAAAGCAGCTCCACCACTAGCGGCAGTGTACTCAAGGGCATCTCCCGGAGCTCCTTGAGCGGTATCTGCCCCTATGGCAAGGCCGTAGTCTATCATCCCCGATACAACGAGTCCCGTACAGAGCTGAATGCCGGCCGTGCCTGCTTTGCATGCAAATTCAAGATCCGCTGCTGTGTAACTGTTTCCAACACCCAGCGCTTCACCAACTATCGTTGCTGTGGGTTTGACAACATAAGGGTGACTCTCACTTCCAACATAAATTGCGCCTATATTGGCAGGATTTATGCACGCTCTTTTGAGAGCGTTCTTTGCGGCTTCAACCGCTATCGTGGCTGTGTCCTCATCATCTCCGGCAACAGCCTTTTCCTCCACAAGCAGACCTCTCTTTATCCTTTCAGGGTTCTCACCCCACACGCTTGCTATTTCCTCTACCTTTATCCTGTACATCGGGATATAACATCCATAGCCGATTATACCTGCTTTACCATCTACTTTCATACAGTTCCACCCTCAGCTTTTGGGCTCAAGCCCCAACTCCTTTATCACATCCCTTACAAGATCCATGGTCATCTTCCTGCCCTCTTTTCCAGCTTTTTCAACAGCCCTCTCCGCAACCTCATCAACCTTTTCAGTTGGAGTTCCGGCCATTATCGCCAGGTTTCTTGCGTGTAGCTCCATGTGACCGCGCTGTATTCCTTCGGTAACTATGGCTCTCAGAGCGGCAAGATTCTGCAGGAGCCCCACAGCCGCCATAATCTCTGCGAGCTCTCTCGCGCTCTTTACACCGAGGATTTTGAGGTTGAGTTTTGCCACAGGATGCACACGGGTTGCTCCACCAACTATCCCGACCTGTATCGGAAGCTCTATCTTTCCCACCAGGTTACCTTCCTCATCCTTCCTCCAGATGGCAAGAGGCTTGTATTTACCATTCATTGCAGCATAGCCATGAGCTCCGGCCTCAATGGCTCTTGTATCATTACCCGTTGCTAAGGCTATGGCTGTTATTCCGTTCATTATTCCCTTGTTATGGGTTACCGCTCTAAAAACATCAGCTTCAGCCATTTTGCTTGCAAGGACTATTCTGTCGACAACTCCCTCCCCACCTATCGTCTCTGGTCTTATTTTTACCTCTGCTCTCGCTATCCTGTATACAGCAAGGTTGCTTATGATTTTGAGTATGGCTTTCCCTCCCGTTATTTCCTCAAGGATCGGAGCTATAGCCTCAATCATGGTGTTAACAAGATTGGCTCCCATCGCATCAGCACAGTTCACAAGCAGGTGCACAACCAGAAATTTTTCCCCCTCCTCGTGCTCCACCACTCTTGCCTCAATATCGACAGGCCCGCCTCCGTACTTGAGAAGTGTGGGATCCTGTGCCTCAGCGACCTTCAGCAGCTCTCCTTTTCTCTCAAGCACGGCTTTCTTGGCACCTTCCACATCATCAATTTGCGCAAGATGAACCTGTCCTATCATGATGGGATCTGAGGCTTCAGCTCTTACACCTCCGTTTTCTCTCGCAATTTTTGCCATGTAGGATGCAGCAGCCACAACGCTCGGTTCTTCGAGCGCCATTGGAACAAGGTAGTCCTTTCCGTTGATGAGAAAATTGACCGCAACACCAAGAGGGAGTTCCATCTTGCCTATGACGTTCTCTATCATTTTGTCAGCAAGATCAATTGATAAAGCGCCGTCAAGAAGCTTTATCTCATCATCTGAAAGGTTGGCAAAGTTCTTAACGAACTTTCTCCTTTCCTCAATACTAAGCTTGTAGAACCCGCTTATTCGTGATGTCCGAGCCTCACCAAGCCTGCTTCCTTTTCCGTCTTCTTTCACGATCAAACACCCACCCGCTCTTATAACCTTTCGGGAGCTCTGCTTCTGGTGGTCGCCGTGCGCACAAGTCTACCTCCTCGGGTCTAATCTTTAAATTATTTGTTGGTACGGGAATTTTTGTATGTATTTGGCTAAAGACTTAAAAAGCAAAGCTTTGAATATAACCACCTTTTACCGAAATCTATAGGCGTTTTGTTTTTCATAATATTAAAAAATTATCAATAAAATTATCTTATCTTCCCATTTCAATTTTCTCTGTGATCCTTTTTCGACTTTGCATTTTTACTCACAACCTTGATCCCCCAGAAGTTTATATCAGCCATCTGCACCTTCATCTCAACACCCTCCATTCAACAATTGTCTAAAACTTATTTCGACGGTAAATGATAGAGAAGGATAGTATTTAAATTTTTTGGAAACGGCAAACTTAATATTCATCAAATGCCGAAAATAAAACTTCGTGGTGTCTACATGAAAGAACTCATTACTACCTCTGCTCCGGGAAACGTGTTTTTCATAGGAG
>WAPT01000005.1 GCA_015520605.1 Nanobdellati archaeon | reverse complement strand
TTGGCCCATCAGAAGCTGCAGAGGAGCTGGAGAAAAAGAGCCTCGGTGAGGCGCTGGGCATAGAAATCATAAAGCACTGATCTTCTCATAGGAGCTGCGGGTGCGTTCATCTCCCCTTTCTTGATTACATCCGAACGCACCCGCTGGACAATTTTTTGTTTTTAAGTTCTGATTAACGACAACACAACCGATCTGCCTCTAAAGTGGAAGTGTTGAAAATTCTCACTCCCACAAAGAGAAAAGTTGTAAGGAGCCTCACCACAAAATTTTTATATTTTTACATACGTAAATAAGTCGATATGAAAGACATGCTGAAGATCTTCAAAGCTCTGAGTGATGGAACGAGGCTGAGAATAGTGGAGTTCCTCCTTCAGGGAGAGAGGTGCGTGTGTGATATTGTTTCGCACGTGAAGAGAGCTCAGTCAACTGTTTCCATACAGCTCTCAAAACTTGAAAACCTGGGAATCGTCGAATCGAGAAGGGAGGGAAAAAGCGTTTACTACCGGATTTCAAACCCCGCCGTCAAGAAGCTGCTTTCCAGAGCTGATTTCTCCAAGTGGATGGGAATAGACAGAAAGAAGATAGAGTGGTATCCGATCGTGGACGAGAAAAATTGCGTTGGTTGCGGAATGTGCATCCTGATATGCGGGAGAAACGTTTTCGGCTATGATGCTGAGAAGAGAAAGTCGATGGTCGTGAATCCTTACAACTGCATGGTGGGGTGTGACAACTGTAGCGTTTACTGTCCTGCAAATGCCATTTCCTTCCCTCAAGAAAACAGAAGGGAGTTCATACAGAGCCTCATCAGAAAGTACGATCTCCTGTCAAAGGCCAGAGAGAATCTAAAACACATGGGGGTGAGGTGAGATGATATTAAGTCCCGTCCACATGGCAATCCTGCTCTTTACCGGGCTTGCCGTCGGATTCGTCTCCGGAATGCTGGGTGTTGGCGGATGTTTTTTAATGGTGCCCGTGCAGTACTTCGTGCTGACCTCGATAGGTGTTGATCCCACCATTGCCATAAGAACGGCCTTCGGAACCAATCTAATGGTGGTTTTCGTCACTGCCATGAGCGGGGCCTTTCGACACCACAAGAAACGTGCGGTTCTGTGGAGGCACGCAGCCACGCTCGGTCTTGTGAGCATACCGTTCACCTTTGCGGGGGCTTACATTGCAAGCATACTGAGCGGGGCTGTTCTTAAAACCGTCTTTGGCATCGCGATTCTTCTCGGAGCGCTGAGAATGGCAACAGCACATCCTATCAGGGTTGAGGGTGAGCCCCACGGCAACATGATTACATACGCCTTTCTTGGAATGATATTCGGTTTTGTCACGGGTCTCATAGGCATAGGCGGCGGTGTGCTCATGGTGCCCCTCATGGTCATATTCCTGAATTATCACATGAGGGAGGCCGTTGCCACTTCAACAGCAGTGATGATATTCACAAGCTTGGGTGGCGTGCTTGCTTACATGTTATATGGCCTGCACGTGTCGGGACTTCCTGAGTACTCCATTGGATATGTGAACTTCCTGCAGTGGATTCTGCTTGCTGGCACGAGCGTTCCCGCAGCACAGGTAGGTGCGCACACAACCCACAAGATACACCCAAAAGCTCTGAAGTGGATATTCATAACTGTGATGGTTTACATGGCCCTGAAGATTATAGGGATTTTTTCATGGCTAGGTCTACCGATATGAGACCTGTGCTTAACCGGAACAAACACCTGCCGCGATGATGGTGATTGCCGGTGGGGCTGGATGAACGATGAGATATCAGGTAAAGGTGTTGAACACAGCACACCCGATGCCGTGCTTTCCCTCAAAAAGATATTCGAGAATCCTATCTCGAGATGGATCATCAGGCGCCTCGCAAGGGTAGAAACTCTTGACAGGGCGTTGAAGGTCTATCTTGGCATTGATAAACCAAAGAATCTATCGGAAAGAGTAAATACATGGATAGTGGGTTATGCTATAAGTAAAGGTGCGAGCGTATTTGGAAGGAGGAAGGAGGATTTCATTGAGTATTTTAAAAAAGCTGCTCCGAGACGGGGATTAGCCCTTGTTCTTAAAAGCATAGCTGAATACGGAATAACCAGACCGCAGAAGCTTGTTGCACCATTTCTTGTGGTGTGGGATTACACAACCATGTGCAATCTAAGATGCAAGCACTGCTATTCCAACGCAGGAAAACCGGCCAGAGATGAACTGACCATCGAGGAAAAAAAGAAGGTTGTGGATGAGCTTCACGATGCGGGTGTTGTTGCTCTGGCGTTTTCCGGTGGAGAGCCTACCATGTGTAAGGGTTTTCTAGAAATGGTGAGGTACGCCAATAAGAAAGATCTCTATGTGAGCGTTGCTACAAACGGTACCCTGATAACCCGGGAATTCGCAAGAAAAATGAAGGAGGTCGGTGTGGAGTACGTGGAGATAAGTCTAGATCACACCGATCCCGAGATCCATGATGAGTTCAGAGGAGTTAAAGGCGCGTGGAAGAGGACCGTTGAGGGGATAAAGAATTGCGTCGAGGCAGGACTAGTGACGTGCATAGCAACGACCGTAACTAAGTACAATTATGATGACATTCCGAACATGATCGAGCTCGCGCAGAAGCTCAAGGTGCACAGGTTCATAGCGTTCAACTTTGTGCCAACCAGGAGGGGGAGAGAGATCATCGATGCAGACATAACTCCTAAAGAGATGGAGAGGCTGCTCAATTTTCTCTACGATAAACTCGAGGAGGATAATGGTCTCGAGGTGTTTTCCACGTGTCCTGCATATGCAAGGATAAGCCTCGAGAGGGTGGAGAAAGGGGAAGGGTATAATATTACTCCGACTCATTTTGCGGGTGTTCATCTGAAGGGTAAAGCGATAGCGCTGGCGGAATTTATAGGGGGATGCGGAGCCGGCAGGAATTACTGCGCAATCGAGCATAACGGAGACATGCAGCCCTGCGTCTTCATACCCATAAGGATCGGAAATGTGCTGAAGGACGGGTTCGAGAATTTGTGGAGAAACTCCGAGATACTCGAAATGTTGAGGAACAGGGAACTTCTGAAGAATGGGTGCGGAACGTGTAGGTACAAATACGTGTGCGGCGGATGCAGAGCGAGAGCTTATGCTTATCACAACGACATACTTGCTTCCGATCCAGGGTGTGTGGTGGTTAAGGAGTTCACGCAGTCAGGACACAACACGGCAGGAGGTGTGTGAAATGTTATTACAGTTTTTGCTGACGGTAATACTCGTGGGCTTCGTTACAGCAGGACTGAACATACGCTTTGACAGATTTTTTACCATTCTGTTATTGCTGTTCTTGTTCGGGTTCGATGTAAAGGACGCTATTAACATTTTTTTGTGGGTTATGATGGCCGGTAGCATTATGATCATTCTCGACAACAAAGGGAGGATAAAAAATATGCCAAAAAAGATTAAAACGAGAATGTTTGTCTTTGTCCCAATCATCACTTTCTTTACATCCTTTGCTGGTACGGTCGCCTTTGCTATATCTTCCCAAGCCGCACTGATTGCAGTTATTGGAGCGCTCGCTATGGTTTACGGAATAAGACTGATGATCATACATTTTGAAGAGCATGAGCTCAAATTCGAAAGGGGACATTCCCAAATTACAAAAATCTGCGGAATTATAGGTCCCGCTGTGAGCGGACTTTTCATAGGATTTGTTGGGACCTCGTTGAAGCCATTAAAGATGCCTCTCGCTATAAAGTTGGGGAAATTGAACGCACAGCAGGCGCATCTGGACAATGTGATAACCGCCTTTTTCGCAGCATTTTTTGCCATCCTCTGGCATCTCTTTTATATGAAGGGCGTCAGTTTGACTTCATTCTACAATCAAATGATACTTGGACTTGCTCTTTTTACTGGCATACATTTTGTCTTTGAACCCACCAACATGTTCTTCAGAAACAGCTGGAGAAAGACGTTTCAGACGTGTATAGGAGCGGTTTTGGTTATTGCGTCAATAAAGGTATTTTTTACCGGCTGTATGAACATAAGAGCAAATCTGGTGAGACTATGATCAGAAGGATACACAAAAACCTGTCGGATAACATGATACTCTACACGTTGCTGGTTATAGTGTTGGGTACCCTGCTGGGGCATTATTTTGAGTTAAAGTGCTTATCGCATTTCATCATCCCCATCGTGTTCATCATGATCTATCCGATGATGGTCAATCTGTCCATTTCATCTCTCAGGAGGATAAAAGGCTCAGTAAAACCCCTTGTTGAGGCGATGATCCTGAATTTCATGTACGCTCCCCTGTTCATGTGGTTCCTCACATCCGTATTTATATCGGACTCGAGAATCAGGCTGGCATTGATGATGCTGGCCATAGCACCGGCTTCAAGCATGGGCCTAGGCTACATTGGCCTCGCCGAGGGCCACATGTTATCTGGAGCCATAATCGTTGCCTTCGCATTTCTTGCATCGATCTTTGTTTATCCTCTGCTCGGTCATTATTTTGCGCTTGGCGCGAATATACCTGTTCCAACGAGTCTTATCATCAAAAACTTGCTGTTCATACTGATATTCCCGTTTGTTTTGGGACTCATAACGAGGGAATACATAGAGAGAAAACACGGGCAGGAGAAGTTTCTAAAGGTCAAACCATACTTTTCTACCATAACCCTTGCGTTTCTTTATGTTCTGATATTTGTGATTTTCGCGTCGAAATCCGACCTCATTCTGAAAAACTATGTCGATATTTTTTTGTTGTTCCCTGTTGCGGTTATTTTCTATGGCGTGACTATTTTCTTCACGTTGCTGATAAATAAGAAAATACTTGCCTTCGAGTACGGACATCATCAATCCGTCGTATTTACATCTGTGAGCAAGAACGTCGCGCTGACCATCGCAATTCTCGTTTCCGTATTTGGTAAGGAAGGACAGTACATGGCGGTTTTCCCCGCAATAATGTCCCTTTTTCAGGCACCCTTCCTCATGATCTATCTAAAGTTCAGCAGCAGAATAAGAAAATGGTTCGAAGCGTAAATGCCGTACCGAGTATGTTAATAAAACTTCGGTAGAAGTCGAAAACACGAAAGTCTTGATGAGCGTCGGAGGCGTGGCGATGATAGGAATAGGAGAGAGTTCCTCCGCATCAAGAGCAAGGGAAGCTGTTGAAAAAGCTCTTGAGAACCCGCTGCTTGATGTGGATTACACCGGGGCCAACGGAGCACTCATACACATAACCGGAGG
>WAPT01000004.1 GCA_015520605.1 Nanobdellati archaeon | reverse complement strand
CCTCCGGTTATGTGTATGAGTGCTCCGTTGGCCCCGGTGTAATCCACATCAAGCAGCGGGTTCTCAAGAGCTTTTTCAACAGCTTCCCTTGCTCTTGATGCGGAGGAACTCTCTCCTATTCCTATCATCGCCACGCCTCCGACGCTCATCACTGCCTTGACATCAGCGAAGTCCAGGTTCACAAGCGATGGTGTTGATATGGTCTCGGTTATTCCCTTTATCATTGTGACGATAATCTCATCCGCGACTGCAAAGGCCTGATCAAGAGACATCTCTCCCGCTATCTCGAGCAGTCTGTCGTTCTCTATAACAATCACCGTGTCGGTTACCCTCCTGAGGTTCATCAAACCTTCCTCAGCCTTGTGAATCCTTGCACCCTCTATCCTGAAGGGCATGGTGACAACTCCGATAACTATTGCGCCCTGCTGCTTTGCCACCTCCGCGACTATGGGCGCGGCTCCAGTTCCAGTACCCCCACCCATACCGGCAACCACGAAAACCATGTCCATGCCACGAAGAGCGTCCTTTATCTCATTTATGGACTCCTCAGCAGCCCGCCTTCCTACTTCCGGATAACCTCCCGCGCCAAGACCTCTGGTGATCTCCTGTCCCAGAAGAATCTTTCTATCAGCTTTGATCATTTTGAGGTGTTTTGCATCCGTGTTCATGGCTATGGTCTCGGCTCCGATGATACCTATCGTGCTCAGCCTATTTATCGCATTGCACCCCATCCCGCCGATGCCCAAAACCGCTATTCTGGCCTCCTGCGGCATCAAAAACTCCTCCTCCTTTTCCGCTTCATAAACGCAAGGAACCTCCCTATTCATCTGCCTTTCGATTGCCTTTTGTATAATAGACTCCATTTCCATCAACCCCCTCCGCTTTTTTAGCATGCATTTTTTGAGCTATAGGTTACACTACCGAAATGTTTTTATTTTCCAAAGTCCCCACTATTATTTGCCCGCAAGAATCCGAGCGGTCTGTACGCTGAGTAAAAGCTACAGACTGCGAGATAGTTCAAGCCCGCAAAACCTTCAGTCCGCAACAGCTAATCTGAATTTTTGCCCGCAAAATTTTTCCCATGTAAGCTGGAAGTTCGTGATCTGATTCTTCAGCCCGCTTAATTAAATCCTGCCTTTAATATCTATATAAATCTTTTCGTTGGATTAAATAGAATTTTGAAAATATATATCGAGGATAGATACTTAACCTCTGTTGAATTGGCGAAGCATTCTCAGCTTCATGCAAATTTTTTAAAATTACCCTTCTACTTATATCTCGTCACAATGCCGTTGGTTTCCCGGTCCCGTAGCTCAGCTGGTTGGAGCGCCGGTCTTATATGACCACAGGGGGCAAAAGATTGCGATGGATTTCGCCCCCGTGTCTTGGCCAGCCGGAGGTCGGGGGTTCGAAAGCCAGCCAGAAGGATAAGATAAGACTTGATGGCTGGCAGAACATCCCCCCGGGACCATCCTTTTTCTGGATTGGATTGGTGTTATCTTTTTTATTCCTTCGATAGTGCTCTCAAAAATCGTTACGTTTTTACCTTTTCCTGTTCAGATTTAGATTATGAATGAGGATTACCCGATAATCTTCAAAGAAGATGTTTTCGAGGAGGCTTACATTCCTTCAAGGATGCTTCACCGTGAGGGACAGATTCAGGAAGTTGAAAGATGTCTGAATCCTCTAATTGAAGGAAGACGAGCTCTCAACCTCTTTCTTTACGGTCCTCCGGGAACGGGTAAGACAACCCTCATCAAGTACATGTTTGAAGAGCTTTCAACAAGGAGTGTAAGCTTTAAACCCATCTATATAAACTGCTGGGAAAGAACAGGTAAGCATGCCATCGCTTCAGCTATGCTGAGCTGTGTTGATCCGCTCGCTCCGCTCAAGAGAACCCCTGCGGAACTTCTCGAGAGTTTTTTCCGTATCGTGGAAAGGAAGAATTATAATGTGGTTTTATGCTTAGATGAGGTTGACAGGATGGAGGATAAAGATATGCTTTATGATTTATCGAGGGGTGGTGCTGCGCTTGTTCTCATTTCCAACGATCCATATGCGCTTGCTGACCTCGATCCCAGAATCAAGAGCTCTCTTCTCCTGAACTTCGTGGAGTTTCCAAAGTACAAGCCAGATGAACTTGTAGACATACTGAAGGAAAGAGCGGAAGTGGGATTGAGGCCGGGGGCAATCGAACCCCACCTCTTACGGGTGGTGGCCGTTGCAGCCGATGGGGATGCGCGTGTTGCCATAGCCACGCTGAGAAATGCTGCAATGCTCGCTGAGAGCAGAGGAGCAGGTAGGATAGAGAAGGAGGATGTGTTACAATCAATAAAAGCTGCAAAGAAGCTCAAGGTGCAACAGATACTCTCAACTCTAAACGGGGAAATGAGGTTGCTTTACTCCATCGTCGAGGAACACGGGGAAATGAGCTCTGCCGATCTTTACAAGGCTTACGTGGAAAGAAGTAAAAACCCTGTGGCGGAGAGGACGTACAGAGCATACATGGAAAGACTTGTAAGTCTGAAGCTTGTCAAAGCTGAGGGGGATGTGAGGTGGAGGAAGTACAGGATTGTGTGAAATATAATAATATGATATTATTATTTAGTGTTTAATCTATATTATTATTCCATTGTCATCCTGTAATTATTTTTAGTAATCTAATATTCTTGCTACAAACCCGTCAAGCTTAACACCTTCTCCTTCTACTGGCCCGAAAACATGTACATCGATTTCTCCCGACGGTAGAATCATGTCAAAAACGTCGATTTCTCCCATGTATCTCGGAAGTTATTCGGAAGATGGTAGTAAAATACCGTAATTACTCGGATTTCTTACCAAATAATAATCTCTAAGAACTCCCTTCTCAGCTGAGCTTAAGAAATTTTCTTCCGTACAACACCTTCCAAGCGCATCTCTAAACACATCTATGCATTCCCTTAGCTTTTTGTAAACGTTCAGAGCAGAATCAACGATCGGTCTATTTCGGCAAGTCTCTCAAACTGTTCGATGGAGGGACAGGGCTCAATGCAACTCACGAGATAATAAGTACCTTCGTAAGGTTTAAGTACTCCGCTTTGGCCATTAAGTTTCACTTTAACAATCCCGATAACTTAGCATTCGTTTGTTGTTCTCATGTCCGGACATTATTCAAATGCTCCGCTGGCAAATTTTTATTTTTTCCTTGTCCACCAGATTCTTCAGAAGATTTCGAACCCCTTGTGGTGTGAGGTGGTGTCGCTTGTATATTCTTATCACAGACCTTGAAAGTGTTTTAATCCCTGAGCTCTGGGTTGAGATCGGGAAGAAGCTAAATGTTCGGGAGCTTCTGCTCACCACCAGGGATGTGGGGGATTTTGAGGCGCTAATGAAAAAGAGAATTGAAGCCCTGAAAAGCAGGAGAATTAAATTCTCGGAGATAAGGAGAGTTGTGGAGACTTTGGATCCGGTTGATGGAGCTTCAGAATTCCTTGAGAGAGTGAACGAAGTTGTACAAGTTGTAATGGTCTCCGACACCTTCTATGAGATCGCATTGCCAGTGGTTAAAAAGCTCGGGAATTATCTTCTGCTGGCGAACAACCTCGAAATAGAGGACGATACGATCGTGGGCTTCAGAATAAGAGTCGGTGGAAAGAAGCACCTCGTGGTTGAATTCCTTCAAAAGCTGGGATTTAGGACGATATGTGTTGGCGATAGCTTCAATGATGTGAGCATGCTTCATACGTGTGATTTTCCAATTCTCTTCAACCCACCACCGAAGCTAAGGGAGATGGTACCAGATGCAAGAATTGTAAGGACGTTAGATGAGTTGGAGAGGTGCATTAAAGATGCTGTAGCTTATAGCAGGTAGTGGAGATGAAGAATACCGGGCGGTCATAAATTTACCAAGCCGCGGCTTCTTAGTGCTTCCATCATTCCGCCCTCCCATTTTATCGTGTTTTTGAGTTGAAGAAAAAATGCTTACCCTCCAATCTAACAATCACCCGTAGAGTCATGTGGCGCTTGCCTTCCTTCTCGAAAATGTCGTTTATCATGCTTGAAAATTCCGATATCGTAGATCTCAACCCTTAACCCCCCAATAACATCACGAATTGCGCATTTCTTAAAGCTCTCTCCAGACTTTAGATATCCTTCTAGAGCATGCTACATTCCATGGCCGTAGCTTGCGCGGATTTTCTCCCGGTGGCAGGATTTCGTCATTCCTACAGACCAAAATGCTATCCCGTTTGGTCTCTGAATCCATAACCTAACGAAAAAGAGGAAATTTTTTAATAATACGGCAAGAATTGCCTAAAATGTACAGAGTGTGTGTCAATGAGATCGTTCAGCTTCTGGAGAGCTGGAGAGCAGCGCTGGAAGATGAAAAGAAAAGGATACGGATTTTTCTTCAAGTTCCTGAGGGAATAAAAAAGCAAGCCATAAACGTGGCGAGATGCCTTGAAAATAAGGGATTCGAAGTTGTGGTGGATGTGGAGCCCTGCTTCGGCAGCTGTGATCTGCCATTCCACAGAGCGAAAATTGAAGGTTGCGATGTCATTTTGCATCTGGGACATGCGCCGCTTGTTGAAACATCGGGGTGGGTGAAGAAGGAGGGTTTAGGGGTGCTTTTCTACCCGGTAAAAGCTGAAGTAGGTCGGGAGGGACTTTCCCGTCTCATCGATGAGTGCGTAGAGATTCTGAAGGATAAAGGTACAAGGGCTGTGAGCATCGGGGCTACGGTGCAGAACGTTGAGATTGCAGAAAGGCTTAGGACGGAGCTGGAAAAGCGCAACATAAATGTATTTACGGCAAGAAGCTCGAGAACCGCGCTGGAGGGTGTGGTGCTTGGCTGTGATTATTCCGCTCTCAAACATGTTGAGAGAAGAATAGATGTTCACATCCTTATCGCGGGAGGCGCTTTTCATGTTAGAGGCGCGATTCTCAACCTTAAAAAACCCATTCTGCACGTGAATGTGGAAGAAAGGACCGCCAGATTCATTGACTTCAAGGAGAAGGAAAGGCTCACTAAACAACGTCTGATCCTTGTGGAAAAGTTCAAGGAAGCAAAATGCATTGGAGTTGTGACGAGCACCAAGCTGGGACAGAGATTCGCTGACCCTTGGAAAGTCAAAGAAGCGCTCCAAAAAATGGGTAAGGACATTGTTATCATTTCTGGAGACAACATTTCGAGGGAAAATCTGGAGGGGTTAGAGGTCGATTTTTTTGTCAATCTCGCATGCCCAAGACTGGAGGAAGATAAGGAGAGGTTTCCCAATCCCGTTATAAGCTGGAGCACTTTACTTAAATATTTAAAGGTTATAGACATTGATTAAATGTCCGCCATAGGGTAAATAGAGGTGTTATAAGGATGGAAGTAAATCTCAACAAACAGGATGACGGGACACTTATCGTTGAAATCGGGGGCGCGGATGCTTATCTTCCGAACCTTCTCCGGCAGGAATTATGGGACGATGATACTGTCACTTTTGTTGCCTTTGACAAGGACCATCCTTATATAGGCACGCCAAAGCTCATCGTGAGGGGTAAAGACCCTGTAAAGTCCGTGCTTGATGCCATTGAAAGACTCAAGAAGACCTTTGAAGCTCTGGAGGAGGCTTTCAAAAATTCAATCTCCGAAAAAGAGAAATGAATATTAACCGACCACTCCATACAGCATTTGTCGAAAATCTGTTCACTTAAAACAGAACTTTTTAAAATTTTCTGGCGTTTATACTTAGCTCAGATTTTTGCGGTGTGAGATTATGCCCTCCCGTAAAGAAAAGAAAAAAACTGAATTCATTAGGAAATCCGGAGATATTATTTACATTTTTTTGGGAATGTTCCTCGCTTTCCTCATATACCAGATAATGGCCTTTGCGCTACACACGCATGACCCAATAGTTTCGGTCGTATCGTGCTCGATGCTCCCTACATTGGATAGAGGAGATTTGCTTATTGTGAAGGGCGTCACCTTTAATGATATAGTTGCCGGCAGACAAAACGGGACAATTATAGTTTACAAAAGTCCCGTTGATGGAAGGCTTATAGTTCACAGAGTATATGAAAAGTTTCCGAACGGCACGCTTCGCACCTGGGGGGACAATAACCCCATACCCGATCCGTGGTTGGTGCCGATAAAAAATGTGGTCGGAAAGGTTGTCTATAGAATCCCGTACCTAGGATATCCCAAGATACTGCTCTCTGAACTTGTCGGTACCGTACCACCGATAAAATGTCGATAATGTTCGTGGTTTTTGAGTTTTTATCTTTCGGTTGTGAGGTGATGCACCATCAAAATTTGTAAAAAATGCGGTAGTCTGATGCATCCTGTCAAAAAAGACGGCAAGGTCGAGCTTGTTTGCATGAGATGCGGAAGGAAGGAAAAGATAAAGGACGGGGAGAATTTTAAAATAACGGAAAAAATAGAACATGACGCGGCAAAGGATAGCATACCTGTAGTGGATCAGGAAAGCCAAGTGCAAAAACATCCGACGACCACCATAGAGTGCCCTAAGTGTGGAAACGATACAGCGGAGTGGTGGACGATGCAGACAAGGAGCAGTGATGAACCTGAAACGAGGTTCTACCGCTGCACAAAGTGCAAACATACCTGGAGGGAGTATAGTTAAGTTACAGTAATGTTTTTCTTCCTCCATCCCTCCATCTCGGATCAGTTTTTAAAATTTTATCACATCTATATTCTCCACATGAAAATAAGGGTGGACGAAAACACTGTGAGAAAGGTTGCTTTTCTTGCAAGACTCAAGTTAAGTGATGAAGAAATTCGGAAATATGCCGAAGACCTAAAATCAATTCTGGAGGGTTTCCACACCCTCCAGCAGGTAAATGTTGATGGTGTTGATCCCTCATTTCAGCCCGTTCCGATCAAAAATGTGACTAGAGAAGATGAAGAAAGAGAAAGCATACCTCAAGAAGTTGCTCTTTCAAATACTTCGAACAAAGAGGACGGTTACTTTAAAGGTCCAAAGATCATTGAAAAGTGAAGTGATTTTAATTTCGTGCGTTTATCGGTGAAAAATAACTACAGTTTGAATTGCTGGTGAGTTGAATGGTAAAAAAGTACAAAAGTGTAAGGGAATTCGTGGCCGAAATTAAGGCGGAAAGTGTTGATCCGTTTGACGTTCTCGAAAAAGCTGTTAGAGAATGTGAAACAGTTAATCCAGCTCATGAACCGTTTATAACGCTGAGAAGTTCTGAAGATGTCATTAGAGATGCTGAACAAATTTTCTCAGGAAGCTGGAAAAACCTTGAAGTACCGTTTCTTCCGGTGACGGTGAAAGACAACATCTGCACGAAAGGGATAAGAACAACCGCAGGAAGCAAAATACTGGAAAATTATGTACCGTTCTTTGATGCCACCGCGGTAAGGTTATTGAAAAATGAGGGAGCAATTATAATAGGTAAGTCTGCAACAGATGAATTCGGTTTTGGAACCTTCTGCACCAACTGCGCGTTCTGCACACCCAAGAATCCTCACGATCCGAAGAGAGTCTGTGGCGGCTCTTCTGGAGGAGCAGCTTGTATAACCGCTCTCGCCACTTTTCCGCACGTTGCATTGGCTGAAAGCACAGGTGGATCAATATCCTGTCCTTCGTCCTTCTGTGGTGTTGTTGGCTTTACCCCGACATATGGGGTGGTGAGCCGCTACGGTCTTATAGACTACGCCAACTCGCTGGATAAAATAGGACTTATGGGAAAAAGTGTCGATGATGTTGCTTTTGTGTTTCCACTAATCGCTAAAAAAGATCCCAAGGATTCAACAAGTGTAGGGCTTGAAAATTGGGAAAATGCAATACCCAAGCCGGGCATTAGGAATATGAAATTCGCGATTCCGAAAGAGTGTTTAGATGCCATAAAAGATGAAAAGGTTTTGAATGTTTTCCATGAGTTTGTGACTGAGCTTGAGAGTGAAGGGGCCAAAATCATAAGTGTTTCTCTTCCGCTGATAACAGAGGCGCTTGCAGCCTATTACATAATCGCAACAGCTGAGGCTTCAACAAACCTCGCGAAGTTCTGCGGAATGAGATACGGCTATTCTGAAAATCCGGAAGGAAAACACTACGATGAGTACTTCAGCGAGATAAGGAGCAAGGCGTTTGGAGAGGAGGCAAAGCGCAGAATCCTGCTGGGCACTTTTGCCAGAATGGCAGGGTACAGGGATGCGTTTTATCTGAGAGCCATGAAGGTCAGAACTCTCGTGATAAAAACCTTCAAAAAAATTCTGAAGGATGCGGATTTTATTCTTTATCCCACGATGCCCGTACGTCCTCCTGAAATTCAATCTGTTAAAGACATGAAGCCTTCAGAAATATACGCGATGGATGTTCTCACAGTTCCGCCCAACCTTGCAGGATTGCCGCACATCTCCATTCCTACAGGCAAGGTCGTCAACTTACCGGTGGGCGTGCAGATCATTGGAGACCATTTTGATGATATGAAAGTGCTAAAGGCATCCAACGAAATTGAAAAAATGTTCTCAAATGATCCCGTCATACGGCTTTGATGAATGCCAGGGCACTAAGTAGCACTCCTACGGCGATGTTATAAATGCTAATTCCCTGCGCGGATCCCTGCTCGGCACTCTTAGCAATGATTGCGGTCATTAACAGCGCGGCATCTATAATTACAAAGATTCCCGCAGTTTTCCGACACAGTTAAAAATATAAATGTTGCGCTAGATGAAAAACCTGTAATAACATGCCATTCTCTAAGGGATGAGTTATGGGAATGTATCAGTACGTAAGGGCTCTATGGAAGAGACCTAAGGAAAGTCTCGGCAAGCTCTGGCAGGAAAGGCTGATAAGGTGGAGAAGAGAGCCTGCTGTTGTTAGGATAGATAAGCCAACAAGGATTGATAGAGCACGGGCACTCGGTTACAAGGCAAAGCAGGGAGTTATAGTTGTGAGAGTACGTGTTAAGAGAGGGGGGAGGGAGAGACCAAGGCACAGGCAGGGTAGGAGACCAAAGAGATATGGTTTCGTTTACTTCAGCCCCAAGAAGAGTCTTCAGTGGATAGCAGAAGAAAGAGCGGCAAGGAAATTCCCCAACCTTGAGGTGTTGAATAGCTACTATGTTGGGGGAGACGGTCAGTATATCTGGTATGAGGTAATAATGCTTGACCCCCACCATCCAGCGATAAAGAACGACAGACACCTTGGATGGATAACTGGTAAGGCTCACAAGGGAAGGGTGTTCAGGGGGCTAACCTCTGCTGGAAAGAAAGCCAGGGGCCTCAGAAACAAGGGTAAGGGTGCCGAGAAAGTCAGACCAAGTATAAGGGCGAACCAGGGCAGGGGTAAGTGACAGCTTTATTCCTCCCATTCTTTGATCCCCTGTCATTCTTCATTATAATTTTAAGTTAATAAAAACGAAATCTGACCCTTATGACCAGAAAGGTTTTTGTTGTGCACTATTCTGAAATAGGACTTAAGGGTGCGAACAGAGTCTTTTTTGAGAGAAAACTTATGGAAAATATCAACTCTAAGATCAAAAGCCTCGGTGGATCGGCAAAAAGAAGATCCGGCAGGATTCTTGTTGAGTTGAAGGACGACAGTAACATCAATGCAATAAGGGAAGCGCTACGAACCACGCCTGGAATAAAATATTTCGCACTTGCAGAAATAGTTCCGCTGGATCTGGATAAAATTGCTGAGACCTGTCTTCTTGTCCTGAAAGATAAGGAATTCAAGAGTTTTAAGGTCAGCACATCCAGATCGAACAAAAACTTTCCTTACAATTCTATGGAAGTAAACAGAATTGTTGGCGAAAAAATAGTGAAAAGTACGGGCAAGAGAGTCAACCTTACACAACCGGATGTTGTTGTGCACATCGAAATATGCGAGAAAGAAGCTTATGTGTACACTGAGAGAGTTGATGGTATAGGAGGTTTGCCTGTCTCCGTATCTGGAAAGGTCATTTCCCTTCTCTCGGGGGGTATAGACAGCCCCGTAGCGGCCTTTCTCCTTATGAAACGGGGTTGCAAAGTGGTTTTTGTACACTTTTTTAACCAAACAATCCACAGCAGGGAAGTAAGAAGGAAGATAGAGGAGATTGTCAAAGTTCTTGCGAAATATCAGGATAGGAGCAAACTATATATGGTGGATTTTGGAGATGCACAGAGAGAAATAATAAAGCTCGTGCCAGCAAAATACAGAATGATAATTTACAGAAGATTCATGATGAGAATAGCATGCGAGATAGCACGTAAAGAAGGTGCTAAAGCTCTTGTTACAGGAGATAACGTTGCACAGGTTGCTTCACAGACCTTAGATAATCTTGCTGTAATTTACGAGGCCTCGAGGCTTCCCGTGCTTACTCCTCTGGCTGGTTTTGATAAGGAGGAAACCATAAACCTTGCCAGAAAAATAGGCACATACGAGATTTCGATCCGACCTTACCCAGACTGCTGCTCGCTGATGATAGCGAAACATCCGGAAACGAGATCAAAACTTGATACGGTCATAAAAATTGAAAACATCATGAACACCGAAGATTTAGTTGAGAAAGCACTAAAGAATACGGAGATTCTTATCATTGACCCGCGTGAAAAGACTCAAAAATCACTTTAGCTGCTTAAGGACCGGGAAGCTCTTGAGGTAATTGAGGAAATGCTTTGTGTTTGTTATCCGGACGGTCTCGCTGAGACTACCAAAGGGCATTTTAAGTTTTCGAGCCCGGCAACCTCACAGTTATGGCTGCAAAAAGCACCCCCAAAATGTATATTATCAGTACAATGACGTTGATGAGACGCTGAAGCAAAGAATTTTTTCCATCTTTAAATTTTAGAAGCCGTGCACAGGGCGCTATAAACAAATTCCTGATCAGCTTTTTCAGAACAGGTCTTGACCTTAATCTGAATGCAATTGAAGGAGATATTTTATAATACACGTCAACGAGAATCCTTCCTACCGAACTCTTTTTCATTACACTGTCCCGGAAATTTCTTAGGATGTTCAGTTCTCGCTCACCACCCTGCTCCATAACAGCAGTTGTGATAAAACATCCTTCCACACCCTCTATAGCACGTACTTCCCTTAGAGGTATCTTATATTCCAACACGAGATCTTCGCATGGCATATATGTGAATTGGAAAGAAGGGTCCACACCAACAACTCTACCAGTCTCATCTTTCACAGCGCGGTATATACTCAACGCAACATTCTTGCCAAGTTGTGGGGATCCCCATACTACCAAACTACACTCATCAAGGTTAATGTCGCCTTCTTTCTCTCTTAGCAAATCGTAAATTCTCTCTACGCTTAACTTTTCTCCTAAACCCACTTCAATCCCGTATCTCTTCCCTTCTGGAGTCTCCACGAAAATCCTTGTGGTTGCCGAATCAAACCCTATTTCATTCTTGTTCAGTGTACGAATCACCCGGGGTAAGAGTACGCGGGCACATGACGAATACAATTTCGTGGCAAATTTAAATTTTTTATTGGTGAGTGGTTACAAAAGCAGAATTGCCTCACCTAATTAGTTTGGTGGTGCGGGGGGTGGGATTTGAACCCACGCAGGCACTAAGCCACGGAGTCCTAAGCCCCGCGCCTTTGGCCAGGCTCGGCAACCCCCGCATACAAGAGAAAGGAAGCGCGAAAAGTCTGCAAACTATTTTTTCGAACTTAAGATTTTAAATGTTCAGCGTGCCGTTAGACACGGGGGCTTAAGGTAAAATTCACGGAGAAAAAGAGAACAGAAAAAATAAAGGATGTGGTGCGGGGGGTGGGATTTGAACCCACGAACCCACTTAGGGAATGAGCCGCTGCGGCGCTGCCCAGCTCATACACCGCGGCGGCTGCCCCCTCAAGGCAGCGCCTTTGGCCAGGCTCGGCAACCCCCGCAGGAATGATACCGCTTTTATGATAGAACGAAATTACTTATAGCGTATGAATTTTTAAATTTTGGTGAGAGTTTTGCTGGGATAATTTCAAGTGAAGGTACTCTTCCTCAGAAAGAGAGGTGGTTATGGGCCGGGGCGGATTCGAACCGCCGACCTTCGCCGCGTGAGGGCGACGTCATAGCCACTAGACCACCGGCCCACAATAGCAAGAGAGCAAGAGATGGACACGCGGTATATTATCCTTATACCGTTAAATTATCGCTAAATATTAATTATTTTTGCAGCGTCCACCACACTATCTCCTTCTTTAAGTTTTATGAGTCTCACACCCATCGCATTTCTACCCTGTTCGGGTATGCTCTTCACACTGACCCTTATTGCCATTCCGCTGGCGGTGATGGCAACCAGTTCATCGTTGTCATTCACACAAAGGGCCGCCACAACCTCTCCATTCTTTTCTCTGACCTTTATGTTGATTACTCCCTTACCACCTCTGCCTATGACCCTGTACTCATCAAGCTTCGTCTTCTTTACAAACCCTCTCGAAGTCACAGTAAGGGTGTACTCACAGGTATCCGCAACATCTCCGCTCACAACTTCATCATCATTCTCAAGCTTTATGCCGGCAACACCTGCAGCATTCCTTCCCATAGGTCTTACATCCTCCTCTCTGAAAAGAATTGCCATACCATTCTTTGTGGCAAGGAGTATTGTGTTTCTGCCGGATGTGAGCATTGCCCCCACAAGCTCATCATCCTTCCTAAGCTTTATCGCTATGACTCCGCTCCGTCTTACGTTTTCGAAAAGGTTCAGCTCGCTCTTTTTCACCACACCTCTTTTCGTGTACATAATGAGGTACTTGCAGGAATTTTCCTTTTTGAGGGGTAATATGGTCGCAACCCTCTCTTCACCACCCAGCCTAACAAGTTGGCTCAGATGCTTGCCCCTGCTTTGCCTGCTTGCTTCAGGCACTTCATAGGCCTTAAGTGCCCTTACGATCCCTTTTGTTGTGAATATAAGTAGTGTGTCATGAGTAGAGCAAACAATCAAATGCTTCGTGTAATCCTTCTCACCGCTCTTCTGACTTATTATTCCGGTTCCGCCCCTCCTCTGTGACCTGTAGAGCCTTGCAGGTACTCTCTTTATAAAACCGTCCCTAGTGCAGACCACCATGACCTCCTCTTCCTGCACCAGATCCTCCAGATCTATCTCTTCATAGCGTTCCTCTATGCTTGTTTTCCTCGGCCTTCCGTACGCTTTCTTGAGCTCAAGAAACTCCTCCCTGAGAATTCGGTAGACCTCATCATCGTCCCTCATTATTCTTTCCAAGTTCTCTATTCTCCTTTCAAGCTCCTTCTTCTCCTCTCTTAGTTTCTGAACTTCCATCGAGGTGAGCTTCTGTAGCTGCATGGTGAGGATAGAGTCAGCCTGCTTCTCGCTGAGCTGGAAGTTGGAAATGAGGGCTTGCATTGCTTCCTTTCTGTCCTTCGACTTCTTGATCAGCTCGATGACCTCATCGATGTTTGCAAGAGCGACAAGCAATCCGTCAACTATGTGTGCTCTCTCCTTTGCGAGCCTCAGTTCATGAGCTGCCTTTCTCCTTATTACTGTAAAGCGGTGCCTGAGAAATTCTTCCAGCATCTGTCTGAGAGTCAGGATCCTCGGCTGATTATCCACCAGCGCAAGACTCAGAACATTAAAAGACGTCTCAAGCTCTGTGTGCTTATAGAGCTGGTTGAGAACAACGTTAGCATCAGCATCCCTCCTCAACTCGATAACCACCCTGAGACCCTCTCTGTCGGACTCATCCCTTATGTCCTTTATACCGTCTATGATCCCCTCCCTAACCAGCTCAGCTATTCTTTCAATCATCCTTGCCTTGTTGACCTGATATGGCACTTCAGTTATGACAATTTTTGTTGTTCTCCTCCCTTCCTCTATATTGACTCTGCCTCTGATTATGATCTTGCCTTTTCCCGTAAGGTAGGCTTTCCTTATTCCGTCAACACCAAGAACGATTCCACCAGTTGGAAAGTCGGGGCCCTTGACGATGGCGAGAAGCTCCTCATCCTTTATCTCGCGGTTTCGGTTATCTATGAGATATACAAGCGCGTCGATGATCTCGTTTAGATTGTGCGGTGGTATGTTCGTAGCCATCCCCACCGCTATTCCGGAAGAGCCATTTACCAAAAGGTTGGGGAAGGCTGCCGGCAGTATCACAGGCTCCTTTAACGTGCCATCGAAGTTGGGCACGAAATCAACAGTCTCCTTATCAATGTCCTTCAGCATTCCCTCCGCTACTTTTGAGAGCCTTACTTCAGTGTAACGCATCGCAGCTGGAGGATCACCATCTATGCTACCGAAGTTTCCATGACCATCCACCAGCGGGTAGTTCATAACAAAGTCCTGCGCCATCCTCACGAGAGCATCATATACTGAAGCGTCACCATGCGGGTGGTACTTACCCAGCACCTCTCCAACCACTCTCGCGGACTTCTTGTACGGTTTGTTGTGGAGCAGTCCCATTTCATACATTGCGTAAAGAATGCGCCTGTGAACCGGCTTTAGGCCATCTCTAACATCGGGCAGAGCTCTGCCTATTATAACGCTCATCGCATAATCAAGATACGCCTGCTTCATTTCCTGCTCAAGCGGTACTTCAAGTGTCATTAACCCGTGTGGCATTTTATTCACCACAACTCAGGAATCTGTCTTCACACATCGATATTCACAGCCTCTTTTGCATGACTCATGATGAACTCCTTTCGAGGCTGAGTATCCGGACCCATGAGAATGGAGAAGATTCTGTCAGCTTCTATCGCATCCTCCATGAATACCTTCTTTATCACTCTGGTTTCGGGATTCATGGTCGTCTCCCACAGCTGCTCAGGGTTCATCTCGCCCAGACCTTTGTACCTCTGAACCTCCACATTCTTGACACCCTTAGCTTCAAGCTCCTTTAGCACCCTTTCTTTTTCTTCCTCGCTGTAAACATATCTCACCTCCTTCCCCGCCTTTATGCGGTAGAGGGGTGGCATAGCTATATAGATGCGCTCCTCTTCTATAAGCTTCGGCATGTAGCGGTAGAAGAATGTGAGTAACAGAGTTCTTATGTGCGCTCCATCAACATCAGCATCCGTCATTATGATTATCCTGCCGTACCTCAGCTTCTTTATGTCGAACTCTTCCCCGATGCCCGTGCCGATAGCAGCGATAAGCGCTTTTATTTCCTCGTTGCGCAGCACTTTGACCAATCCTGCCTTCTCCACATTGATTATCTTCCCCCTGAGGGGCAACACCGCTTGCGTTGTTCTCGTCCTTGCCAGCTTCGCGCTGCCTCCAGCGCTCTCCCCCTCCACTATGAAGAGTTCACACTTATCAGGATCCTTCTCTATGCAGTCCGCGAGCTTTCCGGGCAGGGTCGTTGACTCCAGAGCAGTCTTTCTCTTTACAAGCTCCCTTGCCCTCTTCGCCGCTATCCTTGCTCTTGCAACAAGCAGGATCCTGTTGGCAATGGTCTTAAGCGTGTCAGGATGCTTTTCAAAATATTCTTTGAGGTTAGCATATACTGTGCTGTAAACTATGTTCTTTACCTCCGTATTCCCGAGCTTTGTTTTTGTCTGGCCCTCAAACTGAGGGTCGGGGACCTTAACGGAAATTACAGCTGTCAGGCCATCTCTTACGTCCTCACTTTCAATTGTCAGTCCCTTTTCTTTTATCAAGCCCTGCTTCTCCATAGCTTCCTTTACAGCTTTGGTGAGCGCCATCCTGAATCCTGTGAGATGTGTTCCACCCTCTATTGTATTTATGTTGTTGGCAAAGGAGAACTCACTCGAACCATCCATCTGAGTGTAACGAAGAGCAACTTCCACCACCACGCCGTTCTGTTCTCCCCGAATATAAATGATGTCCTCATGAAGCGGGCCTTTTTCTCGCGTGAGATCCCTGACAAGATCCATAATTCCCCTCTCAAACTTGAACACCTTTTTCTCGCCAGCTTTCTCATTGATCAATATTATTTCAAGTCCGGGATTGAGGTAAGCAAGCTCTTTAAGTCTTGATTCAATAACGGATGGATCAAACCTTGTATCATCAAATATTTCCGGATCAGGCTTAAACCTGACGTAGGTTCCTGTCTCTTTCGTCTCTCCTATAACTTCAACCGGAGTTATGGGTTTGCCCCGCTGATAGCGCTGCCTCCATACCTTTCCGTCTCTTTTCACTATGACCTCCATCCATTCAGAAAGAGCATTGACAACGCTGACACCTACTCCATGCAGTCCGCCAGAAACCTTATACACCTTCCTGTCGAACTTACCTCCAGCATGAAGCTTCGTCATCACAAGCTCGAGAGCTGAGATGCCGTACTGGGGGTGTATGTCAACCGGAATACCCCTGCCGTTGTCCTCCACGCTCACCGAACCGTCAGAATGAAGCGTTAAAACTATTCTTGTACAGTACCCTGCCAGCGCTTCATCAACGCTGTTATCCACCACCTCATTGATAAGGTGATGAAGACCACGCTTCCCCACACTACCGATATACATCGCGGGCCTCCTTCTTACAGCTTCCAACCCCTCCAGAACTTTGATCGCTGAAGCGTTATAGCTTTCCCTTCTTTCCTCAACCATGCTCAACCAGCCCCGCAGGCAAGATCTTTACAGGATTTAGAAAATCCGCGAGGAACATGCTTCATTGGGTAAGAAGCTTTTTATAGGTTTTGGGAGATTTCAGCAAAGAACGAGATTCTGCAAAGTTTTATGGTAGCGGGGGCAGGATTTGAACCTGCGACCTCCGGGTTATGAGCCCGGCGAGCACTCCAGGCTGCTCTACCCCGCTGCGGAAAAAAGAGCAGATGTGGGTGAACATAATAAAAATAGATGCAAGGTATTAAAAAATTTTTCTATCGTGTGGTGGGTGCTGTCCAAAAATTCTGGATAATTAAGCACAACCACACACTACCAAAATCTTTATAACCGGTTTTCGAACACATAATGAATCATGAGGTTGCTGTCCAGAATCTTCAGCTCGATCAGAAGTTCCCTGGAGAATGAGGTGCTCAGCGAACTTGTTGAGCTTGCCAATCTGGGCACGAGCACATGCGTCCTTCTCATAAAGATGGTTAAGGAAGACGATAGAAGTCTCGTGAGAAAAATCTCCAAGAACGAAATGCATGGAGACGAAGTAAGGAGGAATGTTGAAAGGCTGCTGTTTCAGGGGGCATTTCTCCCGCAATCGAGGCATCTCTTCTTTACCCTAGCGGAAAGAATGGACAATGTGATAGATAGGATTGAGGACTGCGCGAAAATTTATGAGGCAACGCAGCGCGTGGACGATGGAATAAGGAACCACATTCTGGAAATTCTGGATATAACCAAAGAAGCATGCGATTGTTTCTGTGATGCGCTGCTCAGCTTTTTCAAGGGGGATGAGACGAGAATGCAGGAAAAAATCGCAAGGATCAATGAGCTCGAATCCAGAATAGATGACATCAAGCACGAAGTTTTCAAAAATCTCGTGAAAAGCGAGGATAATCTCTTTTGGAGAGAGAAGTGCACGGAAGATCTGATAGATACCGCTGAAGAAATAAGCGACAATCTGCAGGACGCCGCGGACATGCTGGGCGTGATAGCAGCTTCCATGAAGATTTGAGAGGTGGTAAGCGTTGCATACAAACTTTGAACTAATGGCACTGCTTCTGCCACTCGCAACTGTATGTACCATCAATGTCCCGCTCCTCATCATTATGCCTGTCAGATCTGAGGTTCTCGACAGGAAGAATTCAACAATTCTTCTCGTGAGTTTTGTGCTTGCAGGCTTCTATTTTTTCGGGAGGAAGGTTGTTACCACAGTCTCCGGCGGCATAGCTCAGATGAACATTCATTCCTTCATTCTTGCAAGCATGCTCACATTTTTCATTATGTTCCTGCTCAGTCTGAGGGATGTGCCGTCCTCGGTTCAGCAGATCATGGTGATGTGCATAGCGGGAATAGCGCTGGGTGAGAGTGTGAATTTGTACCTCGATAGGTTGGCAGAGGTTATGCTTTCATGGGTCATGAGCATGATTGCAGCAGTTCTCCTTTCCTTTGCTGTAGCGCAGCCGGTGCGCAACTTCCTGAACACCATTCCTCCTGTAAAAAGAGAGTCCATTTTGAGACTGATGATGGTCCTCTCGCTCACTCTTCTCGCAACCGCTTACGGTTCAAGTACAGTGGCTACATCACTTGCTCCCCTGTCCGAATTTGTGAGCAGCAAAACCGTGCTTTTGGAGGTGACAGCGATCTTTGTGATTTTCGGTGTTATTGCGAGATACTGGCTACTCTACACGATACCACCAAAACTGCTTGAGAATCTGGATGTGAGCATGGTGATGATTGCGCAAACTAGTGCCGCTCTGTCCGTGTTGCTTTTCTCATCTCTGGGCATGCCCGTCAGTATAAATCACGCCATCTTCGCGTCACTGCTCGGGATGAGCTACGTCAAAAACATCAAACTTCTGGAGAGAAAGATCGTTCACAACTTTGTCAGAAATGTTGTGCTTGTACCCCTTTTGTCTCTCCTTGTGGGGTTTTTTGTGGCGCTGATCCTGTAAAAAACTTTATTAAGAGATTAAACTTAATAAAACGCTATGCAGTTCGGGGATGTCGGACGGATCAGAGAGGGCAGATATATACTGTTCTGGGTGCTCGGAGCTTTGCTCATGCTCGCGGGAAGCTGGATAGCAGGACATTTGGAATGGACTGTGGGCACCACAAAGGCCGGATATTACGGAGCATTAATAATCGCTTTTGTGATGTTTCTTGTAGCGGGACTTTGCTGGATCGGTGTGGCTGTGGGTGCGAGCAAGTATGTGTAATGGCCGGGTTAAGAACCTTCTAAGGAACGTTGAGCTCAAGCCGGAATAAGTGGAGCTTGTTCTCATGCTTGAGGAAAGGGTAAGGGAGACTCTCAGCAAAGCTGAGAAGCAGTCCGCTGCACATAAACTGGATCATTTACTTCGTGTTACAAAGAACGCACTGGAAATAGCAAAAAGAGAGGCTATTGATGTGGATTACTTCGTTCTCATTTCTGCATGCCTGCTCCACGATGTTGACTCGCCATACGATAGAAAAAAAGAACATGTTGAGCTTTCAGCAAGGAAAGCTGAGAAAATCATGAACGAGCTCAAATTCCCGAAAGAGAAGGTGGAGGAGATTCTTAAAGTCATACGACAGCACTCGACTGAAACTCCGGTAGAGATAACGGAAAATGAGGCGAGAATTCTTTTCGATGCTGACAAGCTGGAGGGTGTTGGCGCCATAGGCATAGCTAGGGTGTTTATGAGCGCGGGGCAAAGAGGTATGAGCATCGAGAAAACAATAGAATGGTACAAAAAGAAGATGGAAATAGCCGAAAACATGCTACAAACAGAAACTGGAAAGAAAATGATAAAAATGATAAAAGAAAAGATGAAGATGGTCCTCAACTTTCTGGACAGACTGGAGAGAGCGCTAAGCAAATATCATCAGGCTTAACGAGTTATTAACGAGTTAGATCCTGCTGAGTGAGCAAGTTAAGAAAAAAGGACAAATGAAGCATATGTTACTCTTTTCTCACCGGCTCCAGTTCCACTAACTGGATATCTTGATCCAGCATTGATCTCAGCTTGTTCACATCCCCCGGCAGGTCTATGTCTCTCCATTTACCGTAGTGCATTGGGACAACATATTTTGGCCTTATTAAGTTTGCTGCCTTTGCTGCCTGCTCCTCATCCATAACGTATGTACCGCCAATTGGTAGCAAAGCAACATCGATGTTCTCGCTTGCCAGACTTTCCATTTCGGGAATGAATTCTGTGTCTCCGAGGTGATATATTTTCACGCTGCCAACCTGAAAGATGAAACCCACATAGCCCTTTTCCTTCGGGTGAAACGGCTTTTCAGGGTTGTAAGCAGGCACAGCTTTTATTCTGACGCCTTTAACTTCTACCTCATCACCGGGCTTCACAGTAACGCTGTTTTCATACTCCTTCGTTACACTTTCGGGTCCCACCACCACTGTGTCTTCCTTGCTTATCTTCCTTATGTTTTCATCGTCCTTGTGGTCAAAGTGATCGTGGCTGACGAGCACGATATCTGCTTTTGGTGGATTATCATCCAGAATGTAAGGATCAAGATAAATAATAACATCCTTACCCGTTACCCTGAAAGAAGCGTGACCGAGCCACTCTATTTTTACATCTTCGATTTCAAGCCCCTTCATACCCGGATATTGGGAACCAAAACGATAAAAAGTTTTTCATGAGGAGAAGTTAAGGTCCTAATGAAAAGGTGAAAAGGTCATACATCTGAGTGAACCTCAAAAACCGCACATCAATTTTCTTCATCAACGATCATACCGAAAATCGCTGAAAACTCGTCTGAAAGAAAACGGGCCACCGCCAGTATTCCTTTCTCGCTTGTTCTTCGTGTTTGTGCCGAGGTCAGAATGATTAAATCGCCCTTTTTCACATTAAACTCCTCTCTGAGCTCGTCAAAGTTCCACTTTCTGACATACGGCACTTTAATGTGCTTGTGCGTGCAGATCAGAATCATGGCTGACTCGCAACCCATCCTTATAGCGTGGTCCCTCGCTTTGTACAGCGTCCTTGCTCTCTCCTTAACGTAATTCTCGAGAACACTACCGTAAGGAACGAAACCATCCTTGAACACATCAAATCGCACCCTCTTCGGAATGGTAAGAATTGCTGTAATTTTTTGAAACAGCACCTTTCCCTCGGGAGTTAGGGAATTTCCACGCTTTCTTTTAACAACCAACCCCTTGCTCACGAGGTGTTCTAAAATCGTCCTCACACTCCCCTCTCCAAGTTCCGCGAGAGCAGCGAGACTCCCGCGATCCACAACTTCCTTCTCTCCGATTAGCAGAAAGACCCGTAGAATATCAAGAGCATCGAACTTCTTCTGGGTCCTTATTTTGCTTATTTTGGTTTGGTTATGCGAGCTGTGTCCCTCCACCAAATTTATAAGCTTTCGTTATCTTTATATCTTTACACATCCTTTATTGGATACGGTATCCAATAGAGGGAAGTGAGGAGGTGTTGGTATGAAGATAACAAAAATAAGAAAAAGAGATGGCAGGATTGTGGATTTCGACAAGAGCAAAATTGCGAACGCAATATTTAAAGCCGCCAGGGCTGTTGGAGGTAGTGATTACAAGCTTGCTGAGAAGCTCGCTGACAAAGTCGTGGAATACCTCGAAAAGAATCTCGATACTGAGATACCTACTGTTGAGCAGGTGCAGGATGCCGTGGAAAAGATCCTTGTTGAAAATGGTCATTATAGAACCGCAAAGGCGTACATACTGTACCGCAAACAGCATGAAGAATTAAGGAAGTTTACGGACCTTTTTACCAACATCGAGATCGTTGAGAATTACATAAATCAGAGCGACTGGCGCGTCAAGGAAAACTCGAATATGACCTATTCCCTTCAGGGTCTCAACTTCCACATATCCTCCATAGTTGTCTCTCAGTACTGGCTGACCAAAGTTTACCCGATGGAAATAAGGAACGCTCATATTGATGGAGATTTCCACATACACGATCTCGGCTTCCTTGGCCCTTATTGCGTGGGGTGGGATCTTCAGGATCTCCTCCTGAGCGGATTTAAAGGTGTGAGAGGAAAGGTAGAGAGCAAACCCGCAAAACACTTCAGATCCGCGCTCGGACAGATCGTAAACTTCTTCTACACGCTTCAGGGGGAAGCTGCTGGAGCACAGGCACTTTCAAATTTCGACACGTTGCTTGCGCCGTTTATATATTATGACGGACTGGACGAGAAGGCCGTGAAGCAGGCATTGCAGGAATTTGTATTCAACATAAACATACCAACAAGGGTGGGCTTCCAGACGCCTTTCACCAACATTACACTTGATCTCAGGGTTCCGGAATTCCTGAAAGATCAGCCTGTGATAATAGGAGGCAAGCCCCAAGACAAGTGCTACGGGGATTTCCAGGAAGAGATGAATATGTTCAACAGAGCCTTTGCCGAGGTTATGATGGAAGGTGATGCCAAGGGCAGACCGTTTACATTTCCCATTCCTACATACAACATAACCGATAACTTTGATTGGGAGAGCGAGGTTCTTGACCCTGTGTGGGAGATGACCGCAAGATACGGCATACCGTATTTTGCCAATTTTATAAACTCGGACATGAAGCCCGAGGATATCAGAAGCATGTGCTGCAGGTTAAGGCTGGACACCAGAGATCTCAAAAAGAGGGGAGGCGGACTTTTCGGTGCGAACCCCCTCACAGGGTCGATAGGTGTCGTTACGATAAACATGCCGAGGTTGGGCTATATTTCCAGAGATGATGATGAGTTTTTAGAGAGGCTCTCCTATCTTCTGGAACTGGCAAAAAACTCTCTGGAAATAAAGAGAAAACTGATCGAAAGGCTCACCGAGCGTGGTCTTTATCCTTATTCCAAGTACTACCTCAGGAATGTGCATGCGAGGTTTGGAGAATACTGGAAAAATCACTTCTCCACGATAGGTATAATAGGAATGAATGAGTGCTGCCTGAACTTTCTCGGCACAGATATAGGAACTAAAGAAGGTGTGGAATTTGCCGAGAAAGTTCTGGACTTCATAAGGGAGAGGATACTTAAATTTCAGGAGGAGACGGGGAACTTCTACAACCTTGAGGCTACTCCGGGAGAGGGTACATCATACAGGCTTGCGAAACTGGATAAGAAAAAGTATCCCGATATCATAGTGGCAAACGAGGAGGTGGTGAGAGAGAAAAAAGCCGAGCCGTATTACACCAACTCAAGCCAGCTTCCCGTGAACTATTCTGAAGATCTCTTCCTGTGCCTGAAGTTGCAGGAGAATCTCCAGTGTAAGTACACAGGCGGAACCGTGTTCCACATATTCCTCGGAGAGAGCAATCCACCGAAGGACGCTGTTAAAACCATCGTTAAAAAGGTGTTCATGAATTTCAGAATACCCTATATAACGATCACACCCACATTCAGCATCTGTCCAGTACACGGCTATCTGAAAGGCAAACATTATGTATGTCCCAAGTGTGCTGCCGAGGGTAAGAAAACGAGTTGCGAGGTTTACTCCAGAGTGGTCGGATATATAAGGCCTGTAGAGCAGTGGAATGACGGAAAGAGAGCAGAGTTTGAGGACAGAGCCGCATTTGATAGCTCTCTTAAGGTTGTGAGCGTATGATAGAGATAGGAGGATTTCAGAAACTCACACTCATCGACTTTCCCGGGAAGATAGCATCAGCGGTGTTCCTCCAAGGATGTAACCTCAATTGCGTTTACTGCCATAACCGGCATTTGATCCCTCTTAAAAGGGGAAACCTGAATGTTCAGGATATCCTGGAATACTTAGAAGGTGCGAGAGCGTTTCTGGACGGGGTGGTGATTTCCGGCGGTGAGCCCACGATCCAGAAAGGACTGTTGCTTTTTGCACAGGAACTGAAAAGAATCGGGTACGCGGTGAAAATAGACACCAACGGCACAAATCCGGAGATGCTGGAACTCCTTTTGAGCAAGGGACTCGTGGATTTCGTGGCGATGGACGTTAAGGCTCCGCTCACTCCCGAAAAGTACTCCGGAGTGTGCGGTCACAGGGTAGACGAGGAATTCATGGAAAAAATAAGAAAAAGTGTGGAAATCGTAACAAGCTACGGTGTGGCTCACGAATTCAGGACGACGGTGGTTGAGGAACTGCTAACACCCGCGGACATTATTGAGATAGCACGATCTTTACCGCCCCAATCAAGTTATGTTCTGCAGCAGTTCGTACCTCCAGAGATGTGCGCGGTTGCTGATAAACTAACCAAACCCGCTGACAGGGAATTGCTCATTAAACTGAAAGAGGAGTGCGAAAAAATTCTCACGAATGTGCGTGTGAGGCTCTATGTTTAGAGGTATGCCTTTTTCTCATTTTGTTTTCGGGGATTCTCGAAGCTTTTTCTTGCTATTTTCTTGCCATTCCTCCCGCTCAACTCTCCAGACCGAAAGCGGTAAAAATCTACACAACCAAACGATTTGTTTATGGAGAGAATTTTGAAGAACATTCCCGTCATAAAAGTTAAGGATTGGGCCGGAGAGAGGCTCGAAAAGTACAGGGGGGTTAAGAAAGCCGGAGAATCCTGGGAAGTCTCTGCTCACCCGAAAGGTATCAGCAGGGTTCTTATGGGCGGAAGGGAAAAGCTCCTCACGGAGCTTCTGAAAGAAAGGGGGGACGAGATCCTCGAGGGCTTTGAGGAGTTCCCCATCATGGTAAAGGTGCTCGATGTCGGGAGGATGCTCAGCGTTCAGGTTCATCCATCAGATGATGATGCCAAGCTCCTCGGAGAGAAAGACAGGGGCAAGGCGGAAGGCTGGCTTGCTCTCAGTCGTGGGACGGTTTATCTTGGACTGAAAGATGATGACGTTGATTTCTCCCCTTCCAGCCTCAATAAGATCGAGGCTGATATTTTCGACGCATTTCCAATACCTCCTGGACTCGTCCACACAGCCGAGAACATATTCCTGCTGGAGGTCTCAACACCTTCAGACCTAACCTACAGGCTTTACGATCCTTACGGAAGGGAAACGCACGCGGAAAAAGGAAGGAAATGCATAAGGAAGCTGGAGGTCAGGAAGACAAGAATGAGGTTGGAGATGGAGGAGTTTGGTGTGGAGATGCTGACGGTTGAGCAGGGAAAAGGTCTCGCTTTTACCGATGATGTTTTTAATGTGCTTGTTTCTACTGACAGCGCTCTTAAAGTTGTTGACGCCGAGACAGAACATGCTCTCATCCTTGGAGAGTATGAGAGCTGCTTGGTGATGCCGCACACAAAGTATGAAGTGGTTGGCAGCGGTTATTTTGCGAGGATTTTTCCGAAAAAGAAAAAGAAAGGGTAAGATGAGCGCTTTGATTTTGATTATCACTGTGATTGGTTATGACTACTCCACCTAAATCGTGTACTCTGGCAATGCGGATCAGGATAAAAGCGAGCTTTTTTCTTGCCGAGCTCGTAAAGGAACTCGCTAAAAGTTAAGATGCTTGAGGGAACGTTAGAAGGAAAGGTTGGATCCTGTGCCTAGCCTAAGGGTTTTGGTAGCCCCGCCAGGATTCGAACCTGGGTCTGGGGGTCCAGAGCCCCCCATGCTTGGCCGCTACACCACGGGGCTGCCGAGAATGAAATCAGAAAAGCTCTGTTCAATTGCAAGCAATACCAAAAATAAAATCCCATGAAGTTTTTAAATATTTTTCTCGCTACCTTTTCCATGTGATGTCTCATGCGCGTGCTCCTGCTTCACTCCGATCACATAGAGTTCGAGCCCAAGAAGAAGGCAATAAAAGGGGCTGAAGAGGTAAAGCTGGAGAAAATAAGAGTGGAAGAAGCGCTCGTTGCCTTCGTTTCCGTTGAGAAGGGCGACGAAGCGGATCCTGAAGAAGCTGCAAGCATGCTTGTGGATGAGATTGAAAAGGTCGCAAAGCAGGTTGATGCCAGGAGGGTTGTAATCTACCCCTGGGTACATCTCACCAACGATCCGGCTCAACCGGGAGATGCTCTGAGAATTCTGAAGATAGCCGAGGGGAAATTGAAGGATAAATTTGAGGAAGTTGTAAGAGCACCTTTTGGTTGGTACAAGGCATTTGAGGTGAGGTGCAAGGGCCATCCTCTTGCTGAGCTGAGCAGAACGATCGGGGTGGGGGAGAAGAAAGAGAGTGAGCGGGAGGAAGAGATAAGCGAGGCTCTTAAAGCCGAGGAGAAGCTCAAATCCTACTGGTACATCATGACGCCAGATGGCGAGCTCATCCCCGTTGAAGAGTTCGACTTCTCAGAGCATCCCGAGCTGAAGAAGTTTGCAGACTATGAAATCTCGAAGGTCAGGGCCGTCGATCAGGTACCGCCTCACGTTAAGCTTATGAGAGAGATGGAGCTTGTTGACTATGAACCTGGTAGCGATGCAGGCAATCTGAGATGGTATCCGAAGGGCGAGCTTATCAAGAACCTCTTGGAAGACCATGTCACAAACTTACTGTTGGAATACGGTGCGATGAAAGTTGAAACCCCAATCATGTACGATTTCAACCACCCCAATCTGTCCAAGTACCTTCACAGGTTTCCAGCAAGACAATACGTGGTCTACTCCGGGAGCGATCGTTATTTTCTGAGGTTCGCCGCATGTTTCGGACAGTATCTGATAAAGCACGACATGATAATTTCCTACAAACATCTGCCAGTAAGACTTTATGAGCTCACCCACTACAGTTTCAGGAGGGAGCAGAAAGGCGAGCTTGTGGGGTTGAGAAGGCTCAGATGCTTCACCATGCCGGATATGCACACGCTTGTTGCGGATGTAGGGCAGGCTAAGCAGGAGTTCGTCAATCAGATGAAACTCGCTATGAAATGGATGGAGGATCTGCAGCTGGATTATGAAGTTGCGATAAGGTTTGTCAGAGATTTCTACGAGGAAAACAAAGATTTCATAAAGAGCCTCGTGAAGATGTTAAACAAGCCTGTGCTCATAGAGATGTGGGAGGAAAGGCCCTTCTACTTTATCCTCAAGTTCGAGTTCAATGTGGTGGACTGTCTCGGAAAGGCATCAGCCCTCTCTACCGTGCAGATAGACATTGAGAATGCGGAACGCTTTGATATAATCTATGTGGACAAAGATGGAAGCAAGAAGCACCCGCTAATTCTGCATGCGAGCATAAGCGGTAGTATAGACAGGAATCTGTACGCCATCCTCGAGAGGCAGTGGATGAGGAAGGAGAGGGGTGAGAAACCTTGCTTCCCTCTATGGATTGCACCAACACAGGTAAGAATCTGTCCCGTTAGCGATGAATACTTGGATCATGCGCTTCAACTTCTTGAAAAAATCAGGAAAGAGAATATAAGGGTTGATATAGACGACAGGGACATTACGCTTGCCAAGAAGATCATGGAAGCTGAGAAAGAATGGGTACCTTACATTGTTGTGGTGGGAAAGAAAGAGGTTGAAACGGGCAGGCTCTCCATCAGGGTAAGGGAAAAGAACAAGCAGATCGATATGAGTGTTGAGGAGCTCATTGAAGAAATACGGGAGAAAACAAGAGGCAAGCCATTCAGACTGCTCTACCTTCCCGAGAAGCTTTCAAAGAGGCCTCAATTTGTGGGATAACATCTGGCTCTACAAAAAATAATGAAGATAGAAAAAGAAAAACGGTCGAAAAGTCAAAAGTTAAACCGAAATCCTGAATGTTCTGATCGTGTCACTTCTTTCTTGACCTCGCCTGTTTGCCACCGGTCTGAATGTACTCCTTAATGTAGCTCTCTGCGACTTCTGCCACGAGGTCCTTAAGTCCAAGCCCGATTGCTAAAGCTATTCCAAAGGCAAACGCACCGACTATCAGCAACAGCAGATAGTTCAGGAGAGCCGTGGGTATGTGCAGCAGCTGAAGTGAGATTGTTATGCCGACGTAGAGTATGAAGAGGAATATTAGCTTCCCCAGCAGATTACCGTAGAATTCTTTTGTTCTGAAGATATCGTCCTTAATGTAAAGTCCTACGCCGTAGCTTCCAAGAAGCACTGCTGCCGCGCCTATGATCCCCGGCACTATCGCTATGATGCTGTTTAGAAGATTTACGAGTGCTGTTATCTTTGCAATCTCCGCTGCGTACTCCAAGAAGTACAGGATGGTCACCCACTTAAAGATCAGCGCAAATATGAAAGCCACGCTTAAATACGTTCTCTCCTTGTAGAACTTTTCTATTGCTGTCCTGCTGAGCAACTTGAATGTCACTGTCTCAACCACCTTGCCCGCTATGTAACCACCCACGAGCACCAGCGCTGCCAGCACAAGGTTCGGTATGTAAGCTATGAAATTCTGCACAAATGTTGTTGCAACCTCTCCTAACGGCATTTAAACACCACCTCGGGTATTTTGGGCTTTTGAAAGTGCATATTGAAACTGTATAGGCGAGATGCTTTATAAGTTTTTGTGCCGGAAAATGAGAGTATGGATGATGTGCTGAGAATGATTGAAAAAAGAAAAGAAGATCACCTAAAGCTCTGCATGAGAGAGGATGTTGAGGCGGATATTTCTCCCGGGTTTGATGATGTTCATCTCATACATAATGCGCTGCCAGAAACGGATATGGATGATGTTGATACATCCTGCAGGATGTTTGGAAAAAAGATGAACGCTCCGATTGTGATAGAAGCGATCACGGGCGGGGCTAAAATAGCACATAAGGTAAACGTAAACCTCGCCAGAGCAGCAGAAGAATGTGGTATAGCGATGGGTGTCGGTTCTGTAAGGGCCGCAATAGAGAATAAGAGGCTATGGTACACCTATCAGGTAAGGGATGTTGCCCCCTCCATACCCCTGATTTCAAATCTTGGGATCGTGCAATTTTCTAACGGCTACGGGCTGGAGGAGATGGTCGAAGCTGTGGAGAGAATGGACGCTGATGCTATAGCACTTCACCTTAATCCGCTGCAGGAGGTTGTGCAACCTGAAGGAGACAGAAAGTGGAGAAATGCGCTTAGCGTTGTCGAAGACATAATAAAACACGTCAGCTTTCCCATCATAGCCAAGGAAACGGGGGCCGGCATATCAAGAGAGGTTGCCGTCAGGATTGAAAAATCGGGCTTCAGCATGATCGATGTTGGTGGCGCGGGAGGAACTTCCTTTGCCTATGTGGAACATCTACGCCAAAGGGAAAATGATCTGGGCGTGGTGTTCAAAAACTGGGGAATCCCCACAGCGATATCCGTTGTTGAGTGTGTCCTTTCAACCAACCTGCCTGTGATCGCCTCCGGCGGTGTGAGGAGCGGGACGGATGGTGGGAAAGCAATAGCGCTCGGTGCAAACTACTTTGGAGGGGCAAGACCATTTCTCAAGGCAGCAATGGAAAGTCATGAGGAAGTTAAAAAAATTATAGAGAGATGGATAAAGGAGCTCAAAATGCTCATGTTCCTCGTGGGTGCAAAGAACATTGAGGAATTGAAAAAGAAGAACGTAATCATAACGGGATTTGTAAAGGAGTGGTTGGAGGCGAGAAGTGTTAACATTCGCTCGTTTGCCACCAGAGAACAAGAATGATACATGGAAAGTATCCTCGTGGGTGCAAAGAACATTGAGGATTTGGAAATTCCCTGAAGATGAAAAAATCAGAACTTTCTGTTTTTGACTATCCTTACCATGTAGCCAGCTACCCTGTTTCTCAGCTTCTTTGTCGGGATTATATTGAGCTCCTTAAGAACATTCTTGTTGTGTTCAAAATCAGCAGTAAATAGTTCCGGGTACTTCTCCACAAGTCTTCTTGCAATCTTCTTAACCATCGCCGTTCTTATTCTTCCCATGCGTCACCACCACACCAAACTTCTTTGAGCCTTACCTTTAAAAATCTTCTCTCTAACACAGGATGTATGAGCAGTTCAAGGCCAAAGCTTTTTGTTTCCATTTCTCCTCCAGGAATTTTCGTCGTTGATGAAGCTGAAAAAATTGTGCATGAACTCATTTTTGAAAAAGATCCGGAGATGGTGGCAAGAAAACTTCTCGAAGTTTCAGGCAAGCAACTGAGCGATGACGAAAGGGAGATCGTGGAGCGCTTCTCTCCATCCCATGATGTGGTCTTTGAAAGGGAGAAGGAGGGACAGGCATTCCAGTTTCCGAACCTTGCAGGTAAGCAGGTCAGGAAAAACCTGTTCAGTATTGCCAGAAAGCACGGTTTTGCAAAGGACAAAAAATCTTTTGTCAGGTTCATGAGCGAGGTAGCTTATACTTACACCAAACTCAGGCTTAAATCATCACAATACCTTGACAGGCATATAATGCACCTTGCCGAAGCGATAGACGAACTTGATAAGGCCATAAACCTTCTCGTTGTGAGATTGAGGGAATGGTACGGCATGTACTACCCGGAGTTTGTAAGGACGGAGGAGAACGAGGAAATAGTGAAGTATATTGTGAAGAAACTGTACAGGGGTGAAGACAGCGTCGGGTTTGACATGAAGAATGATGAACTTGAGGTCATACGAAAATTTGCCTCGAGGATAGAGGATCTGTACAGATCGAGAGAGGAGCTCAAAGCTGAGCTCAAGCGTAAGATGGAAGAGCTGATGCCGAACACAACTCACATCATCGGGGCGGAGATAGCCGCAAAGCTTTTAACGCTTGCCGGTAGCTTCGAGAAGCTTGCAAAGTTGCCTTCGTCCACCATTCAGGTTCTTGGAGCTGAAAAGGCTCTTTTCCGCTACCTGAGCGGAAAGGGAAAGTCTCCCAAGCATGGGGTCATATTTCTGACGCCGTACATCCAGAGAGTTCCCAAGAGAATGAGGGGCAAGATGGCAAGAAAGCTCGCGAGCAAAATAGCCATAGCGGTTAAGCTCGATTACTTTAATCCGGAGAAGTTTGAGGGGGACAAACTCAAAGCTGAGCTTGAAGAGGAGATGAGGAGACTCCAGAAGGGAGTGGAAGCATGAAGCTGCCTCAAAATCTGATAAGAATTGGGAAGCACTTCGCAACCTTTGACGTGTGGAAGCAGCAGGTTTATGATGAACAGATAGTGGTGAGAGGTGGAAAGCGCTATAGATTGTGGAATCCAAGGAAAAGCAAGCTCTGCGCAGCCCTCCATAAAGGTCTCAAATTTCTCCCTCTCGACAGAGGCACGAAGGTTCTCTATCTCGGTATAGCCTCGGGAACGACAGCAAGCCACATTTCGGATATTGTGGATAAAGAGGGCATAATATACGGTGTGGAGTTTTCTCCAAGAGTGATAAGAGATCTCATGCTCGTGTGTAAAAAAAGAAAGAACATAGCCCCGATTTTGGGGGATGCCAGGATTCCTGCTGAATATGCACACCTTGTTGAGGAAGTTGATGTCATATATGAAGATGTTGCTCAGCCCGACCAGATAGAGATACTGATGAGAAATGCTGAGGCGTTTCTCAAAAAGAGGGGATGGGTGATGATAGCGGTAAAAGCGAGAAGCATAGATGTTAGCAAGCAACCGAAGCAGATCTTTAAGGAGTGCAGGAAAAAGCTGGAAGAAATGTTTGAGATAAGGGCGGAGCTCAGACTTGATCCGTTCGAGAAGGATCACGCGTTCTTTGTGGGGATTATGAAGTGATCGATATTTATCGTTGTGTTTGTCTGTTCATGCTGGGAAAGTGCTTGCTGATCTAAGCCTGCGTGCTTTCTTCTGTGCCGAGTGATTTCGTGGGAGACGTTACATCTCAAATTACCAAAACCTTAATAAACAGAGAAGTCCTAAGGGTTCACATGCTCGCGTTTATTAAGGAGGTCTACGAGATTAAAAGCATGGATCCTTCCGGAAAAGAGGAGGTAAGCATTCTTGAAATCAGACACGATCCGCTCACGGGGAGAAAGGTAAGGATAAACGTCACGAGAGCAAAGAGACCGCACGTCGTTACTGCGCTTACCAAAAAGGAAGGAGGAGTAACAGAAAGTGATGCGTGCATTTTTTGTGAGGAAAAGTGGGATGAAACGCTTCAGAGATTTGTGGATGAGGAAATCGGTGGGAAAGAAGGGAGGATTATCGCCGGCTCAGGCAAGAGCAAGGTCGTTCTTGTGCCTAATAAGTATCCTTTTGCAAAGAACCATACCATTGTTGTGCTTGGAGGGAATCACGAGACGCAGATATCGAGAATACACAAACAGACATGGATAAACGCGTTCCTGGCGATCCGTAAATATTACGAATACCTCACATCGAAGCACGGCAGACAGTACATCTATATCAACCTTAACTTCATGTATCCCGCAGGAGCTTCAATAGAGCACCCGCACATGCAGGTTGTTTGCGAGGACTCCGTGCTTTATGCGCATCATTTACTTATAGAAGCTTCAAAAAAATTCAGAAGGAAGCACGGAAAGTGTTATTGGAACCTGCTGAGAAATGAGGATAAGGAAAGGTTCGCCGGAAGCGGAGATTATTTTGATTTCGTGTGTAGCTTTGCTCCCGTGGCGAACGCTGAAACGTATGGGATAGGGGAGAGAAAGCCCCTTGACGGACACACCACAGACGAAGTCAAAAACGTGGCATCTGATTTCTTCAGAATGCTCAGAGCTTATGAAAATGCCGGATTCAAAAGTATGAACGCGACGATAATGTTCCCTCTCACCGAGAAGGAGGCAGAATCTCTTCCCGTCCTTGCAAGGTTTATTGCCAGACCGGATCCAAATCCTCATTACACCTGCGATAGAGGGTTCATGGAAATTTTCTACGAGGAATCCGTTATCCACACACTACCTGAGGAGCTTGCGGAAAAGCTCAGCAAACTTCTATGACCTTAACTTGCTTTTCAGCAGGGTGATGAAGCGTTATGAAATATGTGATAGCTCATGACGTAAGAGAACTTGCGGAAGACATTGTGAAAACGCTGGGCTGGGAGCACATAGATCTCAACAGAGTGATATTTATCAGGAGTTACGGTTCATCATCAAAAAGAGTTATTGCGAGATGTCACGGTCTTGGTAAAATATGGCAAAAAGCGCTGGGACTCAAACCCTACTACATCATCGAAGTTATTTCTGAAAACTTTGACGAGCTCAGCCCCGAGAAAAAAGTGGAAACTGTGATTCATGAACTGATGCACATACCTAAATGCTTTGGCGGAGGGTTTAGGCACCACGATTGGGTAAATTCGAGGAATGTTAAAAAATATACAAATCTTTACCTCAAGGCAAAGGGAACGAAAAATTACGGCCCATCTTCCAAGATTTTTGAGGAAAATCTCAGATCTTTACCTCCCTCTCCATCCCGATAGCGTCGTGAATTCCATCCAGCACCCTGAGCCAGTAATGTTTTGCTGCCAGCCACTTGTCTTTACGGAACATCTCCACCCATTTTTTCAGCTCCTTGTTCTGCTTATTTCCCTCGTAAAGTTTCTCTATGTGCTTCCATATCACATCCACAACCCTTTCCGAGTCCCAGAATGTGGGCTTGAGACTGCATCTCTCATCATACAGCCAGATCCTTGCAGCGAGCCTTCTGTGATGCTCGTAGAAGTTTATGGTAGTCTCAAAAGCCTCATTGACTATGCGCTCTATTATCTTCTCACTCCACCCCCGATGGAACCTGCAGAGCCCGTTGTTGGTAGAGTAAAGCTCCTTTATCGTGCGCTCCCCACTCTTCCTTCCGAGCTCGTAGGGATCGAGCCACTCAGCATGATAATATGTGAGGAACTTACCCTGAATGGGTAACGGAATGAAAAAGCCAGGAACCCAGTACTGGCATGGAGCTATCTCTCCATCTTCCCCATAAGGGGTGTAAACAGCAAAGTCCTTGAACTCCCCTTCGTGAGCGGGATGATGGAACATGGATTCAAGGTCTTCAGCCGCAAGTCTTATACCTTGCGCGAAAATTTTACCGAGATCTTCTCCATAAGCTATCTTTTCAACGAGTTTCACGGCAATCTCAGCGTTATGGAACGATGCTTTTACGTCCAGCCTGTCAATATCAAATGCGGGTTTCTTTTTCAGATCAAAGTCCTCTGGCTTCAGCATGTTGCGGTGCATAAGTTCCATTATCCAAGAGATTATGGTGCCTATCTGTATAGCGTCAAATCCGAGCTCGTCTACCTTCTCCACCACCATGTCTGCTGCCTTCATATCAACAATCCCGGCATTAGGTCCATTAGCCTCGTAGGGTTCATAATCCCTCTTGTAGTCTGAATACTTTTTGCACACGAGCGGGCATGGCTCTCCACAGTTCATGAACTTTCTTGGTTTGATAATCTCCTCATTAAACTGTTTGAGATAATGATTCTTTATCAGCTTCTCGTACGCTTCCTGCCTCTTCTCCTCACTCCAGTACACGGAAGACCAGTTGAGGAAGAGCAGCCATGATCCCAGAGTGGAGAAGTTTACCCCGTAGGTTCCTCCAGACCCAACGGCAGGATCGTAGTAGTACTTTTTACCCTTCTCCATAATGACTTCTATCATCTTCTTTCCGAACTCCTCCTCAAAGATTCTCTCCACAAATTGCTGATCGCTCAGCTTCTCGTGTTTGTGACAGTCGTTCCCACCGTAAATTACCGCAACAACACCGTGAGCTTGAGCCATAACGCTGCCCAAGCCACCCCTTCCGGCAAATTCATTTATGCCATCAAGCATTTTGCCATTTCTTATGACTGTTGAGCATATAGCTCCGTAGTATGTGTTCAGCGCTGCCGGTCCCACGGCAAGAACCCTGAACGGAATGTTGTTATCAACGAACACGTTTCCATAGTTGTCTATGACGTACTGCTGAAGAGCGTAAAGGCCGCGCTTGCCCCTGTAGCCACCGTAGATGGCAAGCAGCTGGTCATTGTCCATCTCGAAGAACTCCACATTAAGTTTGCCGTTTATGTTAGAGATTCTGAGTATGAGAGGTGTGCTGCTTTCTCCCTCTATCGAACAGAAGTTAACATTCAACCCGCAAAAAACGTAGCCTGCTCCGCCCATGGTGGATGTAAAGAACCCTTTCCAAATAGGGGACCTCGCACAAAAGATCAGGCGGTGCGTGCCCGGAATATTGGATGCGGCAAGCGGTCCAACTCCGAAGATGAGAGCATTTTTTGGACTGATCGGATGGTGACGCCACGACTCATATCTGTTCAGATGCATTTCAACACCAAAGTCAAGGACACCCAGAATTCTTTCGTCCTCAACCTCTTCAATCCTCCACTCTCTCTGGCCAGTATCGATGAATAGTGCTTTTCTTTCCGGCAGCGGCATGAAGGTGTAATTGGTAGAAAAACCATATAAAGGTTTTCGCACAGGTTCCAAGAGTTCAAGACTCGTGCTTTCCTTATTTAAAATTTTATATGCGCTTATTTTTATGAGGGTTCTGATAGCAAGCGATCACGCGGGCTTTGAGATGAAGAAAGCACTTGCTAGCTTTCTCAAAGAAAAAGGCTACGATATTGTTGATCTTGGCCCTTATGAGTACGATGCTGAAGATGATTTTGTCGATTACGCGGAAAAGCTCTGTAGAAAGCTTCTGGAGGAAAAGGAAAGTGATGATAACAATGAGGATATAAGGGGGGTTCTCATCTGCGGATCCGGTCAAGGTATGTGCATAGCCGCAAATAAGTTCCCGGGCATTTACGCTGCTCAAATATGGGATGAGAGAAGCGCAGGGATAGCGGTTGAGCATGATAATGCGAATGTCGCCTGCTTGGCAGGCAGGTTTCTGGAAGAAGGTGTGGCAAAAAAGGTTGTTGAAGCTTTTCTGCATGCGAGGTTCGGAAGGGAGGAAAAAAGGATCAGGAGGGTTGAGAAGATTAAAAAACTCGAGAGGGAGTTTATGAAAAAGCATGGCTAGCGGTGTATGGATGCCCGTAATGGGAGTTGATCTCGCGGGTAAGGAGAAAAATGACACAGGAGTCTGCGTTTATTTTCTCAAACAGCTGGGTGATGAAGAGCAGAAAATCATAACATTCACTATGCACACCGATGGGGAAATTCTGAGGACCATCAGCAGGTTCAAACCGGTTGTGGTTGCGATCGATGCTCCCCTTTCCTTTCCAAGTGAGGGTGAAGGTGCCTTTAGAACCTGTGATCGCATGCTGATCCAGCGTGGGTATAGAGTATTACCTCCCGTTTTCAGAGGTATGAGAATTCTTGTGGAGAGGGCGATGAGGCTGAAGGAGATGATAGAAAGGGAACACAGCATCAAAATTATAGAAACGTTTCCAAGAGCTGTGCAGGAGATCTACGGCATTGAAAGACAGAAGGGAGTCAGTGAACACGAGTTCGATGCTTTTCTGTGTGCTCTTGCAGCAAAAGCTTATGTGGAAGGGAACTATGATGATATCTGCGGCATAATACTTCCGAAATAAAAATAATGAGTGATGAATAAAAGAAAATGTGGCTGCTTCATCTTGAACTTGCAGCCTCCTTTTCCCGTCTTACCCTCTCCTCGTATGCATAGCTTTTTGAAGGATCCTTGTTGTAAGCACCGAGAATCTCCTCTGCCAGAGCTTCAGCAGCACTCTTTTTGCTATTGAAGCACTTCTGATATGTACCTTGTGCTATGTGTCTCAAAGCGAGGTCCACTCTTCTTTGGGGTGAGGTTACCACCGGCTCTCTTACAAATATACCTCCCTTCTGGTAAGTTATGACTTCTTCCAGTGGGGCAGCATTTTCTATTGCTTTAACGAGAACCTGTATGGGGTTCTGACCCGTTCTCTTGTGAATTATCTCGAATGCTTCATCAATAATGGCAAATGCGTTCAGTGTCTTTCCAACACAATGACCACTTGTGTACTTATGTTTCTTACCCTTGTGACCCGGTACAAAAAGTTTGTTCGCAAGTCTCTCCACTATATTCATTTTGGACTTGTAAAACTGCTGCTTGGCATACCTACCTCCACTTTTGGGATATATCATTGGCTTCAGGTTTATGTAAGCCTCAAGCCCCCTATCATCCACCTTAACTCCCTTGAAACTCCACTTGTTGAAGAGCTTGATATCCACTCCAGCCATATCCCTCACACCGTTGTTACCTGGTTGTCCTCTTCTTTCTACCCCTCACCAGCTCCTTGAGCGAGATGCCGTTTACCATAACGACCTTCCACCTAACTCCAGAGAGATCTCCGAACTTCCTGCCCTTTGGCCCTCCGATGCCCTCCACTATCACCTCATCGTGCTCTTGAATGTGATTTATCGCTCCGTCCATCGGACAGTATGCGGTTATCTGCTTACCATTTTTTATGAGCTGTACCCTGACACACTTCCTCATGCCCGAATAGGGCTGCTTAGCCTCTATCATACGCTTCTCAAGCACTATGCCCTTTGCTTGGGGTGCCCCTTCCAGAGGATCGGCTTTCTCCTTCAATCTAAGAACTCTTCTCTTGTAATACGGATCATGCCATTTGTTCTCTTTCTCCTTCCTTATAATGTTCCTCGCCGAATAAAGGCCGTTCGCCATACCACCACACCACATAAACTCATGTTTTTTGTCGGATTGACGCGCGAATGTTTTTGAACTTCATTTAAGCTTTACGTCATCAACATCGAACTGTCTCTTTAAAAACTCTTTAATGGCCTTTATATTTTTACCCTCTCTCCCGATAATTATAGGCCTATCCTTCGGGTTTACCTCAACCTTTACAATTATCTTGCCATCATTTTTTAAAATTTTCGTGCTCTTGACATCCACCAGCATCAAATTCCTTAGAAATGTCTCGAGGTCATCAGCGTGTCTGAAGACTTTCACCCTCTTACCCAATAGGTTTTCTATCCGTCTTATTTTTTCACCTTTCTTACCGATAACATTAGATATTCTGCCCTTTATGACGAAGTAAGCGACATCCCCAAAATCAAGATAGTCCACCACCTCTGTTCTGGTCAGCTTCTCAAATGCTGAGATGGTGAGCAGATCCTCGGTCGTATATCTCACTTTTACTGCGGTCATTATGATCCCTTACTTCTTTTTTATGTTCTTCGCTATGCCCAACACAGAGACTCCAAAGGGCTTCTGACAGAGAACGCCGAGCTCCCTATTATCTTCTTGGAACTCTACGAACTCCGCTCCGGCAAGCTCAGCGTAGTACTTAATTCTCGATTTCTCCCCCTCCGGATAGTTACGCGCTACAACAATTTTCGCTATGTTCCCCTTCTTGAGCTCTTTGATGGTTTGTTCTGCGCCAATCATCGCTTTACCCGATTTGACAGCGTCCACTATTAATTGTTCGATATCGCTCGGCATACTTCATCACTCTCCATCTTCCTTGAGTCCAAGTCTGAACATGCCCGTTCCGATGGGCGGGAGGTTGCCCACTATCACGTTGGCAAAGATGCTCTTCAGATCGTCCACTTCTCCCTTGGCGGCAGCATTGGTCAGGTGTTTTATCGTTTCTTCGAAATTGGCCTTAGCGAGCACCGATGCTTTCTCTCCAGCGATACCGTATCTGCCTATAGGTTTGACCACACCCGAAAAAGTCATAATATCTGCAATTAGCATGACGTGCCTCTCATCCGTATCAACACCCTGCTCCCTCAAAGTTTTTAAAGTTTCCTCTACGATGAGGTTTCTTGCGGCCTCAACACCGAGGACCTTCATAACCTCAAAAATGTGATTGGATTTTGTTCTTCTTGGATCAATACCATCCATAATTAGAACCTTCTTCAAGTTTGTGCCAAGCGTCCTGATTATCCAATCATCTCCGTCTTTCTCCACTATGACCTGTGTTATTCCCTTTATGCCTTTGATGTGAATTGTCCTGGCTTTAATCCTTATGGCCTGAAGATCTCTTAAGTTAACCTCGCCTTTTTTTGATTCAAGTGATATTTTGTTTTTATCCTCCACCTTAACATCCACATTTCTCAAATTTTTCTTGAGTACCCTTACTACATCCTCTGCTGTCATATTTATTTCAGCAAGCTTGTTCTCATCGAGAACTATCTCCACCTTCATCTCCATGAGGTTAAGAGAGTCTTCCTTCATTATCTGCTCGAGATTGGTCTCCCTGATCTCGGCTGCTATCTTTCTTGCAGCTTCCTTATTGTTGTGTTCCTCATCGAGATAGATGGTCATTGAAGGTGTGGAAGGTACTTTCCTTGCATCAAAAATCTCTATGAGCCTCGGCAAACCCTTGGTTGTGACGAGCTGAACTCTACCTTCAGCATGATATGCTCTCAGCGTTGTCTGAGTTGCCGGCTCGGATATGGAGTGAGCAGCCACCATTCCTATAGCTTCTCCAATGTCATAGAGCATCTCAAAATAACGTTTCCTGAGCTTCTCCTGTTCTTCTGGAGGAAGCTCACTTATCTCTTCCTCATACCGCTTTGGGAGCCTGATGGATAGTACAGCCTTGTTGTTATCGGCCGTTACTCCAGATTTATTCATCTTCTCAGCACCTTTGTTCTTCTTCCCAGACGTCATCATGCACCACCCGTAAGCTTACCCCAGCTGCTCTTCGCGGGATCTATTCCATCTTCTCCAGGTATGAACTGCACGATACTGCCCGCAGCGTCCCTGACTGTCCAGTCGTGATCGACTCTCAGATCATGTAAGGCGTTCACAAGCCTCCTCTCCAAGTAACCGGATACTCTGGTCTTAAGTGATGAGTCCATAATACCCTCTCTACCCTTCATAACCTCAAAGAAAAACTCGATTGGATCGAGACCCTTTATAAAAGACGACTCAACAAACCCGTGGGCCTTCGGGCCGAGATCTTCTCTCTTGAAGTGCGCAAGAGTCCTTCCCTTGAAGCCCCTGAATGCTCTACCACCCCTTATCATTTCCTGACCCACAAGTCCCGCCATGTAGGTCAGGTTCTGCAGACTACCTCTTGCGCCGGTCTTTGCCATGACCATCGCATCAGTCTCCTTGAAGTTTGCCTTTATTATTTCCTGAACCTCGTTCACAGCATTGAAGAGCTCTGCCATAATAAGATCCTCTCTTGTCTCCTCAACGGTTCTACCCGGGTATGGTTCTATCTCTCCTTTGTGGTAGCGTTCTATTATCTCGTCTATCTTCTTGTAGGTCTTATTTATGATTTTTTTGATTTCTTTTTTGATGGTTGCGGGTAGATCAATGTCGGATATGGAAATTGTGAAGCCTCTTATCATGAGAGCGCGGATACACATCTTTGTCACTCTGTCGAGAAATTCCCTTGCAGCTTCATGTCCGTACTCCATATCTATCTTGTCAAGGAGCAGTCCCTTGAAGGGAGATATCGCCTTGCTGTCTATTGCTCCGCACACAAGCCTGCCGTTTCTCACGACAACATAAGCATCATACTCGCAGTTCTCCTTCTTACACTCGCTGCACTTCTGGCAGCAAGCAGCCTTAAACTCCATGTTGAGGTCGTCCGGTAGAAGCATGGAGAACAGTTCCTTACCCTCGTACTCATCCTTATCGAGGTCAACATAAACACCTGCAGCAGCCAAGATCTGTGCCGCTTCCTCCCTGCTGAACTTGCTGCCTTTCTTTGTGAGAATATAAGCTCCGCTTATAAAGTCCTGCGTAGCACCGATTATAGGGCCGCCAAACCTTGGAGACCTTATGTTTTTCTCCACCAGCATTAACTCTTCTGCTTCAGCTCTTGCTTCGGCTGTCTGTGGAACATGGAGGTTCATCTCATCTCCATCAAAGTCCGCGTTATAAGGCGGGCATGCCGCCAGATGAAGCCTGAATGTCTTTCCGGGCATGACCCTTACTCTGTGAGCCATGATGGACATTCTGTGAAGTGAGGGCTGCCTGTTGAAGAGAACGATATCTCCATCAAGCAGATGCCTTTCAACTACGTATCCCTCAGCAAGCTCTTCAGCCAGATCTTCCTTATTGTCCGGGAGTATTCTCTTTCTTGTTCCATCCGGTCTTATTATATAATTCGCTCCGGGGTATTTATCACTTCCATCCCTCACAAGCTGCTTGAGGAATCCGATATTGTGAGACGTGACCTTTATAGGAATGGTCAGAGTCATTGCAACCTCCAGAGGGACACCGATATCATTGATACTGATCAGTGGATCAGGAGAGATAACACCCCTAGCGGAAAAATTAACCCTCTTGCCCGTCAGGTTGTGTCTAAATCTTCCCTCCTTAGTCTTGAGTCTCTGGGAAAGAGTCTTGAGCGGCCTACCACTCCTGTGCCTTGCCGGAGGCACACCGCTAAGCTCGTTATTAAAATATGTGGCAACATGGTACTGAAGAAGTTCCCAGAGATCCTCTATTATAAACTGTGGAGCTCCGATTTCCAGATTTTCGGCAAGCCTCTGGTTTATCCTGACTATATCAACGAGCTTATGTGTGAGGTCATCCTCGCTTCTCTCGCCGGTTTCGAGAGTTATGGAAGGTCTTGCAGTTATCGGAGGCACAAGCAACAGCGTGAGCACTAGCCACTCAGGTCTACCCCCCTTCAGTCCAAGAGCATGAGCATCCTCATCACTTATTTTTTCAAGATGCGCTCTTATTTCCTCGGGATTAAGCTGTTTTTCTCCCCTGTAGAAGTGGTATGGCTTTTCAAATTTCACCTTCTCTATCTTCGCACCGCAGTGCGGACACTGTTTTGGCACCTCCGCCTTGAGCCTCTCCGCATCTGTCTTCACTTTCGACTTGTCAACAAGTAGCTTTCCGCACTCCGGGCATGTCAGGCTGAGAAGTATTTTTATCTGTTTGAGATAAAGAACATTAAGTACGGGCTTTGCAAGCTCTATATACCCGAAGTGTCCCGGACATTCCCCGAACCTTCCACCGCAGGTTCTGCACCTTATGCCGGGGTCCACCACCCCGAGCCTAGGATCCGTCACACCATCCTTCACAGGATAGGCGTCAGCGTCATAGACCTCGGAAGTTGTCACTTTCATTACAGCGAGTTTCTTTACATCCTGAGGAGACATAATCTCGAACTTTATGGCCTTTATGACCTTACTCATGTGGCACCACACCCTCCTTCATATTTCATTCTTCCTCCTCACCGACCTTAAGCTTCGGGTTTATGTGCATCGCTCTCAGCTCGTCAAGCAGTAACTTGAATGCATAGCTCACCTCGGCCTCCTCCACGTTTTCGGATCTACACAACTGACATATCGGTCTCCCTTTTATGTAATCAAACATGGCTATGCTTCCGCAGTCCTTACACACATAGATCTTGGTGCGGTCGGAGCTGAACCTTTCCTTAAGGGTTATTGCCGCCCCGTGCGCTATGAGGCAGTCCTTCTCCATCTCTCCAAACCTCAGACCGCCCTCTCTGCTTCTTCCTTCCGTGGGCTGCTTAGTGAGGAGGGTAACGGGACCCCTTGCCCTTGCGTGTATCTTGTGTGATGCTATATGGTACAGCCTGAAGTAATGACCCACCCCTACGAGAATGTGTACCTCGTATTTCTTGCCGGTGACACCATCATACAGCACTTCCTTACCGTCATATCTAAAGCCAGCCTTCTCTAAAGCCTTTATTATCATCTCTTCGTTAGACTTGAAGACCGTACCATTCATCCTCTCCCCTGCCAGAGCTGCGGCCTTACCACCTATGATTTCCAGAAGTTGGCCAACAGTCATTCTGGATGGAATGGCATGAGCGTTTATTATGATATCGGGTGTTATACCATCCCTGGTGAATGGCATGTCCTGCTCCGGAACTATGAGACCTATAACTCCCTTCTGCCCGTGCCTCGTTGCGAATTTGTCTCCAATTTCAGGCATTTTGGGCTCCCTAACCGTCACCTTTACAAGCTTATCGCCCTCATCGTTCTCCGTCACAATAACTTTGTCCACTATACCGTCCTCTCTCGGATTTACGGTCTCAGAGTTGTCCCTCACCGCTTTTATTCCCATCCTGACCTCCTTGAGAACCCCGAGGAATCTTATTGGAGAAATTTTACCCACCAGCACATCGTTGCCCTTAACCTCTGTCTCGGGAGGCACGATTCCGTCCTCATCAAGATGTCTGTATGCAAAGTCACCCTTGAAGCCCCTGACGGTTGGGTCAGGGATCCTTATCTCATCCTCCTGTCCTCCCCAATACCTAGTTGCCTCTGTTATATATGTCCTGTAGAAGTATGACCTGCCCATTCCTCTTTCTATCGAAGCTTTGTTGACGATGAGCGCATCTTCCATGTTATAACCTTCAAAGGGCATTACAGCAATGACGAGGTTCTGGCCAGTTGGATGCTCCTCCAACCCTGCAAATTTCGAGGCATCAGAGGCTATTATCGGAAGCTGCGGGTAAGCGAGGAGATATGCTGATGTGTCTGTTCTTATGAGGTAGTTTTTCATGTAAAGCCCGAGGGACTGCACTATCATTCTCGTACCGTAGTTCAGCCTGTCACCCCTGTCCTTCTCCGCAAGCACAAGGAGGGAAGCGTCAACTCCGAGTATGAAAAGCGGGTCAATCTCCAAATGTGTGTGTTCCTCCGTCAGATCCTCCTCCCGAAGAGCGACATAAGCGTTTTCTTCTTCCTCAGCATCGAGGTACTCAACTATTCCCTTCTCCACGAGGTCCTTCCATGTTATCTCTCCCTTAAGGAGCTTCTCTTTCAACTCCTGGGTAAGTTTTGATTTTCCTTTCTCAACAACAATGAGAGGTCTTCTCGCCCTGCCGGCATCGGTGTTTATGACAACCTCGTTCCTATCAGCAGAATATGCGACATTCATTCTCCTTGTTATGACACCCTTCCTCCTCTTCTCTCTCAGCATCTCGGCAAGCTTCTTGCCGTCCAGGTGGTATCCAATGAAGTTACCGTTAAGGTAAACCTCAGTTCCTACTCTGTCCTTTTCATTAACACCGAGAGCATTCAGGGTGGAGATTATTTTGGTGTTTTCCACCTCTGTGGCTTCTGTTGTTACCTCGGCGGCTATCGCAAGAAACTTCCTGAGCCCTATGTTCTGGCCTTCAGGCGTTCTTATGGCACATATCCTGCCCCACTGAGTGGGATGGAGCTCTCTCGCTTCAAAATGTTCCTGTGCAGAGGATAAAGGCGAAACAACGCTCCTAAGATGGGCAACGCTTCTTATGAAGTTGCTTCTCTCGAGTCTTTGAGAGACTCCGGTTCTTCCACCAACCCAGTTTCCTGTAGCCATAGCTCTCATTATCTGCTTGGTGAAAACTTCAGAAACCACCGTGCTCTGCAATTTCAGGAGTTTTCTGCCACGCTTCATCATTTTCTGGTAGTTGTACTGCAGCCTCGCTATCAACCCCCATCTTCCGAGAATAACAGATCTGACAAGCATCTCCATGAGCTCGCCGACCATTCTGAGGCGCTTGTTGGCATAGTGATCTATATCATCAGGCGCTATCTTGCCCCTTCTGAGCTTTATGAGTTTCCTCATCACCATGGCAAGGTATCTCGCCTTAATTAGCCTGCTTGCAGGGGTTGTTCCAAGATGCGGTAGGAAATAATTGTCGAGGAGGTGATAGACCCTCTCGGGTCTCTGTTCTTTTTGAGTTATCTTCATCTTTCTACCGAGGTAATCCACAGCATCATCTTTCCCGTACACCTCAACACCATAAATGTTGAGGTACACATCCTCCAGCTCGTCCTCCTCTGCATTTATAGTTTCGATTATATCCTTATCACTGTCCATGCCCAGAGCCTTTATCACCGCTATCAGCGGGATGGGCTGCTGCACCCCGGTAAGCCTTGTGGTTATTATCCCGTCCTTCTGCCTCTCAAATATGTGTTTTTGGACAAACCCCCTCTTTTCTGAGTTTATCCTAATAAAATACTCCCCTTTCTTCTTCTGGAGTATCAACCTGTTGGGAGCCACCTCCTCAGAAATAACCACAACTCTCTCAGTACCGTTGATTATGAAGTACCCGCCGGGATCGTCAGGATCCTCTCCGACCCTTATTAGTTCCTCCCTGCTCATCTTTGAAAGCGGGCAAAGAACGGACTTGACCATCACGGGGATTTCCCCTATTTCCACAGTTTCGGTATTGTACTCTACATCCTCGAACACATGAGTCATCTCAACAAAAACGGGGGCCGCGTAAGTTATGTTCCTTAGCCTCGCTTCGTGCGGAAGGATGGGCTCGATGTTCCCTCCAGGTTCTCTGACCTGCGGTTCTCCGACCATCACTTTACCCAGTTTGATGTAGAGCTCCTCTCCCGTTGGGAGTTCTATCGGAATCTTCCCTATCTCGTCGATTATTCCCTGCAGTCTTCTGGTGACAAAATCATTATAAGATTCTATCTGGTGTCTTGCCAGCGCCCCATCATTTGCAAGTTCGTCCAAAAAACTCTTACCCAGGTTCATCCCTTAACCACCACCCTATAATATATGGATTCTCCGGCCGTTGGACTCTTCCTCGTTATCTTTATTACATCACCCGGCTTTGCTCCGAGAATCTTGGCAACGGGGTCTGAAGCATAAATTCTGGGTAGTTGTTTTTTGCTTATCCCGAGTTTCTCCAAAAGCTCTTGGGTTTCTTCCTCACTGAGAATCTCATGCTTCGGAACGAGTTCATGATTTAGGATGATCTCCTTCTTAATGTCAACCACCATTGGGCAGTTATCTGGGTTGGACAGGACGGGAGGGCAGGTATTAAATGGTGGGCCCGACGGGATTTGAACCCGCGACTCCCGGGTGTCTTCCGCTCCTGCCAGATGGCAGGGAGGGCAGTCTGGTTAAAAGCTTCGCCCTCCTCGTTAAGAGCCCGGCGCTCTACCAGACTGAGCTACGGGCCCACCCGATATGAGGTAAGGCGTGTATAGTTGGTGGTGAACATGATATGTAAGTTAGATTTTTAATACTTTGTGCATGACCGAGAACCTTACACCCTCATCATATCATACCTCAAATTTATAAACTTTATGGCGGGGTTGTTCGGAAAAATCTCATGATGTGAGAGACGGTATACGAGATGTGATATCCTTTTGTGGGACAGACGATAACAAAAAAGTTATAGTTGCCAAAATATTATTGAACGGCTTGTTGAAAATGCCCTTAGGTTCAATCTCAATTTTATTTTTGATCTATTCTTATCCATTTCTTTATTTCCTCGGGAATATTGGGAGGGAGCCCAAGTCCCTTCTCCAGCAGTCTCTCGAGACACCGTGCCATTAGCATTGGTGCAAGCACATTTATGGTTTTATATTTTTTCATCAGTTTTTCTATGATCCTTTCATCGGAGACGCTCACCACGTTTCCTTCATCATCTATCTCTATACCTTTGACCTCTCTGGCCAGAGTGATCGCAGTTTTGCCTATAATTTCCCTCATGCCATGTACTATTTCACGTGCTGCCTGCAAGTAACGCACATCTACCAAAACATTCACCCTACCTTTTACTCTTCCTTTTTTATGGTTATCTTACACTTTTCTCCCGGGGTGAGGTCGGGTGTCATTGAAAGTAGCGTACCCCTTATTTCTCTTAACATACCAGCTATTATACCACCTACCGGGCAGGCTGTTTTTCTGATGGGATATCCGCCCACCTTCTTTGGGCACACATTGCAGCCCTTTATCTCAACTTCTACACCATCCTCAGTTTCAATTATCCTCAAATCATCCGCAATTTTAAGCTCCTCTCCCAGCTTATCAAATATCTCCTGTATGGTGCTATTCTCATTTATCCCGCGAGCTTTCAGTTCCTTAGCAAGTTCAGTACCTATACTAGCTCCTATAATGTTAACTATATCCTGCGCACCGCTCGGAAAGATATTGTCTATACCGGCACACATCCCGATCAAAACGCGATATATCATCTTCATTTAGATCACCCCACAAAACTGTTGTCAGATATTTAATTTGGCTTATCGACAGTTTTGAAAGAGAGTTTAGATTCGGATTCAATCCATTATTTCCAGTACATTATTATTTATTACTATTAATGACAATGATATATATTTTTTTCGTTTTTTATATGGAGACCGTTCGGATAAGAGAACAATAACACTCTCAAACATATAAACTGCAGAATACAAATCAAAATTAGAGGGCATCACCTCCGCTTCGCTATGATCAAAAAATTTTTGAGGAGGTGATGCCCGAATGGGGACACAAAAAACCTGATAAGATATTGTATCGCGAATATTTAAACGTAATAGAGTCCCTGGAGAGATAAAGGTTCTCGCATAGCTCT
>WAPT01000003.1 GCA_015520605.1 Nanobdellati archaeon | reverse complement strand
GCCGACAGCGTTAACGCCGATAACCATCCGAACATTAGAAAGTTTGGCGGCCATTATGTTTGCATGATGGTTTATCCTGTGCGGTGGAACATCATGTCCCTTGCCGTGACGAGGAATAAAGAGAACTCCTTACCATCGGGAAATTTAACCCTGTATGCAACAACAGTTCCGTAGGGAGTATTTATCTCAAATTCCTCACTGTCCTCGAACAACTTTTCCAGTCCGCTTCCCCCTATCACGCAGAGCATGAAGAAGAATGGGAAGGTAAAAGATTTTATTATTATTATGAATTGGCGCCGGGGGTGGGATTTTCGAGGCTTCTGAAAAATTTAGCCTGTTCGAACCCACGCGCCCTTACGGGCACTGCCTCTCCAGGGCAGCGCACTGGCCAGGCTATGCGACCCCGGCACGTGTTTCAGCAATTCTAAATATTATAGTATATGAGTTTAAAATTTTTTGCAAAGGATAGATTTTGCCATTCGAAAACTGTCATTGCCGGATTGTTATGGTGTGTTTGTCCTTTAGTTTCACATTTTGCAACCAAATTATAAAAGTTGTTTCCTTCATAAGTAGGTTACATGGATAACGATACGGTCAAAAAGCTTCTAGAAGATAAGAGACTCAAAGATAAAAGGGATGTTTTCGGAACCTCCTTGAAAAATTACAGGATAGCTCTATCGCGGGTTCTGGAAGAAACCGATGCTGATGCTCTCAAAGACAAAGTGAGACACATAAAAGAGTTCTCAATAAACAACCTAAATGATCTCAAAAAGGAAATGATACGAAAGATGGAGAAGAGCGGGATAAGAGTTCATGAAGCGTCCAGCAGCAAGGAAGCAAGAGAAATCGTGCGGGAAATAATCGGAAACGAGAGTATTGTTGTGAAATCCAAATCCAATGTGATGAGAGAAATCCGCCTTGTTGAATATTTGAGAAGTGAAGGTATTGAGGTTGTGGAAACGGACTGCGGAGATTTTCTGGTGGAACTGTGTGAGGAAGAAGATATACATCCTGTGTTGCCGGCGGCCCACATAAGGCTAAATGAAATTGTGGAAAAGATCCGGCAAAAGACGGGAGCGAAAGTGGAGGAAAGTGCGGAGAGCATTCTCACATTCGTAAGGAGCTACCTGAGGGAAAGGATAACGAAAGCGCGCGTTGGAATAACGGGAGCAAACGTTCTGACGGCTGGAGGTGCAATTGTTATTCTTGAGAATGAGGGCAACATATCCCTTGTGTCAAGGCTGCCAGAAAAGCATGTGGTTGTTGCGACGATCGATAAAATCGTGCCAACTCTGGAAGACGCGATGACTATATGCAAGGTACAGTCCATCTGGGGGACTGGATTACATATGCCATCCTACATAAACGTTATAAGTTCTCCTAGCGCAACCGCGGATATAGGAGGAGTGAAGCTTGTGGGTGCTCAGGGCCCAAAGGAAGTGCATCTGGTGCTGGTGGATAACGGACGGAGTAAAATGATTAATTCTGAGTTCAGGGAGGCTCTGTACTGCATTAACTGCGGCGCATGTCTTGCCGCTTGCCCTGTATATGGAGTCTTGCTGAACAATTATGGCGGAGATGCTTACCACGGCGGGATAGGAATAGTTAAAACTTACTGTTTTGAAGGTCTGAAGGAAGCGTTCGATAGAGGTGTGTACCTCTGCACAACCTGCGGAGCATGCAGGGAAATGTGCCCTCTCAGGATAAACATTCCGGAAATGGTAAGAAAAATAAGAGAAGAATGCGTGAGGAATAAGTTTGAGCTCACATCCAACGTTGAGATGATTGAAAACACAAGGAAGTATGGCAATCCCTTCGGTAAAGTTGAGAATTTGGATGCTCTTGAGCTCGATAAGATGTATTGCTGCTGAAAACGGGTGGTGGGATGGGTGTATTCGAAAGGCTTTTGAAACCGAACACACTTTACTATCCGGGATGCTTGACATCTACTGTTCTGAAGGAACTTGAGAAGAATTACGACGCGCTCCTGAAGCTCTCCGGCGTTAATTACATAAAAATTCAGAATATTTATTGTTGTGGCTCTCCTGTTAGGAATGCCGGGTATCTCGATGACTTTGAGAAGCTCGCAAGAAAGAATCTAGAAATCCTAAAGAAGTACAATGTAGGGAGGATCATCACAAGCTGTCCAGCATGCTATCACACGCTCCGTTCCGCGTACATGGAAGTGCTGAGAAACGAGTGGAATATCGATGTCCTGCACACCGTTAATGCTTTGTGGGATGCTATAGAGAGCGGCAGACTCAGAGTTAGAGAAACAAAAAATAACGGAATAAAGGCGTGTTACCACGATCCGTGTCATCTCGGTAGGTGGGAGGGGATCTTTAAGGAGCCGAGAAAAATAATAAAAACTCTTGGTTATGAACTTGTGGAAATGGAAAAAACCATGGAAGACGCTCTCTGCTGCGGTGGCGGTGGTGGTGTGAAGGCCAACTATCCCGAGTTGGCAGGAGAGATAGCAAAAGAACGTATCCTTGAAGCTATGAGATGTGGCGCTGATATTCTCGTTACTTCCTGTCCGCTCTGTTACGCTTCACTCAAACATGCTTCAGGATTGCTGGAAAACGAGAAGGTAAGGGTTGTGGAGATTTCACAGCTTCTCATAAAATCCCTGCACGGAGGGAGAGAAGAATGAGTGGGAAGAAGAACAAAACAGGCGGAGAGTCTCGATCGGAAAAGAGGATGATATTCCATGTTTTTGCTCTGCTCATTGTCATATTCTTCGGAGGCGTTCTGATGCTGAAATCAGGAGTCATTTCTCAAGAGAACCTTAAACTGAGCAAAAACATGCCGCCCTGGTTATTATTGGGGGTTGTGAGTGCCCTTGCACTTGCGGATTCCATTAACCCGTGCATGATATCGGTAATGGTAATGATGATAGCGGGAATGGTGGCTCTTGGTATCGAAAGGAAGGGCATCGTTACAAGAGCCGCTGTTTTCACGCTAACATGCTATGTGACTTACTTCGTGCTCGGTGTGGCAATTTACCTCGCTTATTCTTACCTTCACCTTATGGCTGTTGCCATGAACGGCTTTAATATAATGAAAACTCTGCTTGTGACCGCTCTACTGATAGCCGGAGTGATAAATATTTTCGATGCGCTGAAAGGAAAAAAGTCAGCTTTTTCCATTCCGGATTCCGCAAAGAACACCATACACCGACTTATGCTATATGTCTCGTTTACGGCCGTTGTTCTGCTGGCAATTTTTGTCACCATAGTGGAACTACCGTGCACGGGCCTATTTTATCTCGGACTGATAAGCTTTCTTCACTCAACAAGCTCAAGCTTTGGGAGTGTGGTGATCATATTGATCTATTACTGTTTTCTGTTCGTGCTACCGGAAATACTTATAACCTTGCTTGTGTATAGCGGGAGAGAACCGAAAGCAATTTATGAGAAAATATACAATAAGCACAGAAGGGGAATGAGGTTTGTTGAAGGTATTGCTCTCGTAGTTCTTGCCATTCTTGTATGGATGTTTGTCAGTGTGGGGTGATGATCATGGCCGGAAAAAAGAAACGCAGCAAAGCAAAAGAAGTTAAAACCACCACGGAGAAGAGGGGTAAGAAGGTTAAGAAAAGTTGTGTTTCTGAAGCGGAAGTTGGGAGAGCGACAAACATGTCAGAAAAGGTTACTGTAGCTATCATAGTTATCCTCGCACTTGTCGGAGGTGTTATCCTCACCTGGAAGGGTGTCTCATCCATCTCTACCGTAAACCCGCTCAAAAAAACATCTCTAAATCACTCCACCAGCCAAGGAGTGCCGGGTGGTGAGAACACAAATCAATCCAAGTGGTTCGAAGGCAAAGCGAAGATTTGGTTCTGTAACAGGGTTCTGATACTGAAGAAAGGCATCAAACCCCCCGTTGAGTTTATCGCAAAATTCCTTAATCCGACAACGAACCTTGAGGAGCTCGGTAATGCCACCGAGCCTGAGGTTGTGGAATTCTCCTGCAGGAAAGATGTTGGGGCCTGTAAACACAACGGTAAGGTTTGTTTTGAGCACGCCGTGGAAACGCCTTATGGTGTTGTTCAATGGGGAATGAAAGACTGTGACACCGGTGAAAGTGTCCAAGCAAATTGCGAAGCTCCACAGAGCTGCGCGGTCTATTTCACGGGCATAGGGTGTCCCCACTGCGCAAAAACCGACCCATATCTTTTCTATGAATTTCTCCCAACACATCCGATTGTTCTTGTTGAATACGAGGTCTACAGAGAAAGCAAGTACAACGCTAAGGTAATGGACTGGTACGTTGAAAACGTGAGGGGAGGGGATTCTAAATTCTATGGTATCCCACAGATATATATGGACGATAAACACACAATTGTGGGAGACGATCCAATACTGAAGGGTATAGAGAATGTCTACGAGGAAACCCCGGGTCTGTGTCCAGTCCCAGAAATAAAGGAAGCCATATCTTCAATCACCAAAGAACAGAAGTGAAGAGATGAAGAGATTGGCAAAGATCCCATTGCTCTGAATCTTTGAGGCCCGAGACCGTAAAAGGGGATGTGTTCAGTAGAGCCTGTGCTTACCTTCGATTATCTCCTTTGTTATTTCTGTGATTGTGGCAAGTTCCTCATCCACGATTTTTCTTATTCTGTCCTCGTCATAGCCGGAGCCCCACACATCCACGCTTGCGATCTTCGGGTAGTCTATCCTCCTTCCTATCTGACTGAGAATCCTGACCACCACATCGTCCACACCACTAACTTCATCCACTATTCTGTTAGCTATTTTGAAAGAAAGCACGTTGTATATCTTGCCAACATGATTGTACGGGTTCTTACCTGCTGCGGCTTCCATGGACATGGGCCTGTAAGGGGTTATAAGGCCGGATACTCTGTTCCCCCTGCCAACACTTCCATCATCTCCCTGCTCCGCCGATGTACCTGTGAGCGTGAGGTAAAAGTCCGATGGCTCGGTGCCATTTTCATTATCAGCCGTATTGAGAAACACCTCCACTTTTTCTGCTTGCTCCACAATTCCTGAAGCATATTCTTTTATTTCATTGAGAACCTCCGCCTTGGCATCGAGATATTCTGAAGCTGAGTTTACATGCTTTGAAATGAATGCTGCAGCCACTGTAAGGAGAATCGCGTTTTTCGTCCTCAGGCCCATAACTTTTATATCTTCTCCGACATAAGGATACCTCTCCTTAAACTCTTTTGAGTTCAAGTATTGCTCCACATCCAATACAAGCCTCTCCAGCTCGGTGTATGGAGCGAATCCCACACCAAACGACGTGTCGTTGGCCAACGGCACCTCATCTTTTCTTTTAAACACATTCACAAGGTCTGCAGATCCGCTACCTATAACGGACTCTATCACAATCTCATTATCAACGTTTAGGTTGGGCAGTGCTTTCCTGAGGAATTCTCGCGTTGCATCCATAGCGACCTCGTGCACAGGCACATACTCGTTATCTATCTTTGCTGTCGCTCTTCCGGAAAGAATTATCCTGATTGGTTTGAGTATTTCCCCACCTCCGAAATGAACATGTACTTCGCCACCGACAACCTCACACTGATCCGTATTATGGTGCATCAGCACACCATATTTCCTAAGATACTTCTTACAGAGAGCAACGCTGACGCTTTCAGCTATTCCGTCCGCAAGCGTGTCGGGATGTCCTATTCCTTTTCTCTCCACCATCTCCACGTCCCTCTTCCAGAAAGGAAAGGCCTCCATCTTTTCCACTACGATGTTCCTTTTCATCACCACCACCGAGAAATGCAAATTTGGACTGAGTTGGGGATATAAATCTTAAAAGTTTTGTTCTTATCCCTTGATACCTGTTTCACAACATTTAAATAAATATCACAGGGAATTCCGAAGCGATAATCAATTCATTGCACAGAACGATTGTATTCTTCTGCGCAATCCACTCCGGGGTTCAACATGACGACAGTTTTTATTTTTTAGTAATTTTTCTCTCTCGTGCTTTCTCATGGATCACCTTGCCCGAGAGAGGACAGGAGATGCTACCATGTCAAAAACTTAAAAACATTCTTGAGCGCTACTCAATTCATGCCTTACGAATTTTTCGAGCATAAAGCAGATATAGGAATAAGGGGAACTGGAAGAACTCTCGAAGAAGCTTTTGAGGAGGCTGCAAAAGCTATGTTTAACGTTATGTTCGACATAAGCAAGGTTGGAAAAAATTTAGAAATCGAGATAAGGTGTGATGCACCAAACCTTGAAGAGCTTTTCATAGAGTGGCTCAATGCTCTCCTTGCCGAGAGAGACATTAATGATGCTGTATTTGCTCATTTTAAGGTTGAGAAGCTCGAGCAGCTTGATGACGGTAGATGGGTGCTGGAAGCAAAGGCGTACGGGGAACGGTTCGATGCTGAAAAACACAAGCCAGAAGTGGAAGTTAAGGCGGCCACATACTCCCAGCTTAGAGTTTACTTTAATGAAGAAGAGCAGAAATGGATTGCTCAGTGTGTTCTGGATGTTTAATCAAACGTTGCCTTTAGCTTCTTGCCACTATCTCTATGACATCCCTATGCTTAAGCTCGTACTCTCTTGAAACAACCTTCCCTGTTCTGACGTCTATCGCCTTTATGAAGTTGTCTCCAAGTTCTTTGTGCACAGCATAAGCCAGATCAAGGGCCGTTGAACCCTTTTCCATCAGGAAGCAATCCGGAAGGACATTCCCCTCCTTATCCGTCAGCTTGGCATTCGGTACGGGAAAGACAGCTATCATCTCAAGCAGCTCGAAGATAGCTTTATCTATCAGCTGCTGAATGCCCGTGCTTCCGTAAACATCGAGCACTTTTTCCTTTATGAACTCCAGACCCTTCCTTTGCTGATCGTTCAGCTCCTTTTTGACAACAAAATCTTTTTCTCCAGGGACGTAATCTATGTAGCCCTTTTTCGCTGCCATCTTAAGGGCTATCTCCGCATGGGCGGAGCACGGCACCACGATTTTATCGGGAAACTTCTCCTTGAGCCTATCAACAAGCTCTTGTGAGGCTATATCAACCTTATTTGCTGCTATTATGATCGGCTTGCTCTCATGCAGGATTGCCTTTGCAAAGCTCTTGATCTCATCATCACTCCAGTTGTATAGCTTCTTATCTTCAAGCCCGCAGCTTGCCAGAGCGTTCTTTATAGCTTCCTCTCTCATCTTAAGACCGGAAAGCATCTCGTAAAGGAGCTCTTCCTTATCTCGTTGCATCTCTGCCCTTGCCATTTTACCCCAGCTTCTTTTCAGAATCCCATAAATCCACATAACCAGTTCTTCCTCCAAAAACTCAACATCCTTGCACGGATCATAGCTGCCCAGAGGCACTTTCTCTCCTTTTTCGTTGGTTGACCCGGAAGCATCTACAACATGTATCAACACATCAGCATTCCTTAGATCATCAAGGAACTGATTACCCAGGCCCTTGCCTTCATGTGCTCCCGGAACCAAGCCAGCGACATCGATAAGCTGAATGGGAACGAATCTCCGTCCGTTGAGGCAAAAGCCCTGCCTTGGATTGCATTTTACGTTAAACTCGCGGCACACGCATTCAAGCTTCGCGTAAGCTACGCCAACATTCGGTTTTATGGTGGTGAAAGGGTATTCCGCTATCTCCACCTCCGCAAGAGTAAGAGCCCTGAAAACGCTGCTCTTACCCACGCTCGGTTTACCAACAAGGCCAATTTTTACTGACATGGTGAGGAATTGTTGAAGGAAAGTTTTAATTTTATAGTAGGAAGGTGTTAAAGATATACCAAAAAAATCATAATCTGAGGTGGTGTTATTAACTCAATAAGTGAGCTGCTCTTCCCCTATATCTGTCCTGATCGATCCTTCTTAGTATTGATCTGTTGCGACTTCCACCACATCACAAAAACGAAAGCGTTTCCAAATGTTCCGACTGTCTGTAAACCTCAAAGGAACGGTGCTGTACTTCATTCGGGATGCACTTCCAGCAGGGTTTTCAGGCTAATCCGCGAGAACTCCAACAAATAAATACCTCCTTCCCAAATCTTTATACATGGGGAAAAAAGTTACGGAAGATTACAGAAAACACGCCAGAATTCACGTTTACACGGGAGATGGGGAAGGAAAAACAACAACGGCTTTGGGTTTGGCTTTGAGAGCTGTTGGTCACAGGCATAAAGTTGTTGTGGTGCAGTTTTTGAAGGGCAGGAAGTATGTTGGGGAGTACAAAGTGAGAGAACTTCTCCAGCCTTACTATGAGATTTATCAGTTCGGAAGGACCGGCTTTATTGATCTTGAAAATCCAACGAAGGAGGACAAGAGAGGTGCTGTAAGAGCTTTTGAATTCGCGAAAAAGATTGCAAGAGAGAAGAAGCCTGATTTGCTCGTGCTTGATGAAATAAATTTGGCCATGCACGCCAAACTTATTGATGTGGATGAGGTTGTGAAGTGGCTTGAGAACCTGCCAAAGGAAATCACCGTGGTGCTCACGGGTAGAAACGCTCCCAGTAAAATACTCAACATGGCCGATCTTGTAACCGTTATGAAAAAGGTAAAGCACCCATATGATAGGGGTGTGCCTGCCGAAAAGGGAGTGGAATACTGATCACTGCGTGTTTAATAGTGTTGTTAATATGGTTGTGTTATTGTGTTAAAAAGCAAATATATATCAAAAGTTCTTAGAAAAGTCTCTCGGTTTTAGAGTTTCGAGATGACAATTTTCTTAAAGCTTCCACGACAAGTTTTATTGAGGTGATGGTTATGGATCTCTCAAAGCTAAGACGCATAAATGATTACGAGTGGGAGATTCCAAAACAGGGGGAGATGAATGTTCCGGGCAGAATTTTCGGGATGAAGAAGGTAGTGGAGGAGATGGACGAGAAAGTTTACGAGCAGTGCAGCAATGTTGCATGCCTGCCCGGCATAGTCAAGACCTCACTCGTAATGCCAGATGGTCACTGGGGTTACGGCTTTCCGATAGGCGGTGTTGCTGCCTTTGATCCGGATGAAGGTGGCGTGGTGTCTGTAGGCGGAGTGGGTTTTGATATAAACTGCGGAGTTAGAACCATGATTTCTAACCTTACGGAACGGGACGTTAGGCCAAAAATAAAGGAGCTTGTGGATGAGCTTTTCAGGACTGTACCGGCTGGCCTAGGTTCAAGGGGGGAGATAGTGCTGACCAGAGCTCAGGTCAATGAAGTGCTTACAGAGGGTGCAAGATGGGTCGTTGAGCAGGGATATGGTACGGATGATGATCTTGAATACACGGAGGAAAACGGTAGAGTTGAGGGAGCGGATCCATCAGCTGTTAGCGAGACTGCAATAAAAAGGGAACGCGGTCAGGTTGGCACCCTCGGAAGCGGGAATCATTATCTCGAGGTGCAGGTTGTCGATGAAATTTATAATGAGAGAGCTGCAAAGGTCTTTGGTCTCTTTGAAGGACAGGTCGTCATAACCTTTCACTGTGGTTCACGTGCCTTAGGACACCAGATAGGTACGGACTACTTGAAAGTTCTTGCTGAAGCATCACGCAAGTACGGTATAAAGATAAAGGAGAAGGAGCTCGTGTGCGCTCCAATCAATAGTCCTGAGGGGCAGAAATATTTTGCAGCTGTGTGCTGTGGTATAAACTACGCTTTTGCCAACAGACAGGTGATAGCGCATCTCGCAAGAAAAGCCTTCAGCAAAATATTTCCGAGAGAGGATCTCAGAACCCTCTACGACATAGGACACAACACATGTAAAATTGAGGAGCATGAAGTTGACGGGAAAAAGAAGAAGCTCTATGTGCACAGGAAAGGGTCAACGAGAGCGTTCGGACCGGGTAGAAAAGAACTACCAGCAAAATACAGGAGTGTGGGTCAGCCCGTTATTATCGGGGGGAGTATGGGTTCCTGCTCTTACATTCTTGTGGGCACGGAGGAGAGTATGGTGAAAGCCTTTGGTTCCACATGCCATGGCGCTGGCAGAAGGATGTCAAGAACGCAGGCTAAGAAGAAGTTCTGGGGTGAACAGGTAATAAGGATGCTCGCTCAGAAGGGGATATATGTTAGGGCTCATTCAATGCCGGGTGTTGCTGAGGAGGCTCCCGAAGCGTATAAGGATGTGAATGAAGTGATCGAGAGTGTGCATCATGCCATGCTCTCAACCAAGGTTGCGAGACTCAGACCAATCGGCAACATAAAGGGCTGATCGAATGAGCAGCTACGGTGTTAAGATCCTCAAAGAACTCATAAAGTTCAGGACCGAGAGTTTCAGCTACGACCAAAGACTTCAGGATGGCAAGGAATGTGCAGACTTCATAGCGGATGAACTTGAAAAGCTCGGATTTAGAACGAGGTTGCTCTCAAAGCTTGAAGACAGGCCGGTGGTGGTTGGGGGGCTTGACTGCAATGCTGATGAAACCTGTATTTTTATAACACACTATGATGTTGTACCTGCTGGCAGAGGTTGGAGCACCGATCCGTTTGAGCCTGTGGTGAAAGATGGTAAGATCTTTGGAAGAGGTGCGAGTGACGATAAAGGCGGTGTAGCGGTCTTTCTTTCTGCCATGAAGGATCTTCTGGAAGGAAATGACAGTCCTGCGTTCAACGTCAGGTTCATCTGCAATGGAGACGAGGAAATTGGTAGCCAAGCAGGATTAAGATGGTTGCTATCGGAACACAGGCATCTGCTTGAAGGAGATGTTGCCTACATTCTGGACGTTTCAACTTCATGTCTAAGTGTTGGGTGCTCAACAAGCATAACCGGAATAATAAATATTGTGGGCAAGCAGGGGCATGCTGCTTATCCATTCAACTGCGTGAACGCAGCGGAAAAAGCCGTGATGATGGCTTCAAAACTCATGGAATTTGGGAAAAAGGAAGAGAAGCATGTGTCCTCCCGCTTTAAGGCGGCACCGAATCCCGTAAGCGGGATGATATGGAACAGGCTTTCTGTTACTGTGCTGGAGAGTGGAGAGAAGCCAAATGTGGTTCCGGGAAAAGCAACAATCAAGTTCAACTGGAGGCTGATTCCGGAGGAAAATCTTGAGAAAAGAAAGATGGAATTGAAGAAGGAATTTGGGAACTGGGCTGATGAGCTTGGAATTGACGCCTCGCTTAAATTTCACGAATCAATTCCGGGGTACGGAATAGATGAGAGCAACAGGTATGTTAAAAGGTTGAAGAGTGCCGTTGAAATCGTTGATCCTTCCAGAGCCATCTGCGGGGTTGAGCTCGGCACGACTGATGGCTCGATAGTTTATCACAATGCCGACATACCAGCCATAGGTTTCGGGCCGATGGATGAGGATTGTAACTTTCATGGTACAGACGAGTTCATAAAAATTAGCACGCTCAGATCCGTTAGGGAAGTTGTAAAAATGTTTATTTCTAATGGATGAGAATGCTGTGGAGCGATGTAATTTTCTGGACTGTGTATGTTTTCCTGATTTACTGTGCGGTCTTCCTGCTGCTTACTCTTCTATTGGAGGGGGACAAAATAGAAAAGAAAAGATGGAAAGAATTACCAAGCGTGAGCGTGATAATTCCCGCTTACAATGAGGAGAAAACAATAGCCAAAACAATAGAATCCGTGCTTAAGTTGGACTACCCTAAAGATAAGCTGAAGGTAATAGTGGTGAATGACGGCTCAACCGATAGAACGCTCGAGATTGCAAAGAAATACGAGGAAGCTGGTGTTTTAGTGCTAAGCCAAGAGAATAAAGGTAAAGCTGCGGCTTTAAATCATGGTTTGAAACATGTGGATACGGAGTTCGTTGCATGCCTGGATGCTGACTCGTTTGTGAGGAAGGATACTCTGAAAAAAATGATCGTTTACTTTACAAACGATATGGTGAGCGCCGTTTGTCCTCTTATGAAGGTGAACAATCCAAAAAATCTGTTGCAGAAGTTGCAATGGCTGGAATACATCCTGTACGCGTTTCTGAAGAAAATCTATGCTGCAATGAACTCTGTGCATGTCACGCCGGGACCTTTCAGCATATACAGGACGAGCGTGGTGAAAAAGCTTGGCGGGTTTGATGAAAGCTCAATAGTTGAAGATCAAGAAATAGCATGGAGGATGCAGAGGCACCACTATATCATAAGGCAGAGCATGGAAGGTGAGGTGCTTACCAACGCTCCGGCAACGCTCAGGCAGCTTTACAAGCAGAGGAGAAGGTGGTACGTCGGATCGCTTCAGACAATCTGGAAATATCGTGACATGATATTCAACAGGAAGTACGGTGATTTCGGCATGTTTCAGACCCCCACCTTATTGATCGGAGCCGCAATTTTACCCTTCGTTACGGTTAGCATCACATTGAGATTCCTCATTTACCCCGTTCTGAAATCCACACTGAGATGGTACCAGGTCGGATTCAATATTTTCCCATCCCTGCACTCCTTGTGGAACAGAACCGAAATGATGAGTGTGCTCTTCGCCTACGATTACGGCAAGATATTTATTATTCTGCTTCTGCTTATAATCAACATGTATTGGATGTACAAAGCCTACAAGGAAACCGGAGAAAAATTGGAAATCTATTTTATTCCTGCTCTCGTGCTGTTCTTCTTTGCTTACTACATTTTGCTCAGCTTCATCTGGGTTTTTTCGATTCTGAGCATGGTGAAAAAGAAGGGCAGGTGGTGGTAAGCTTGAGAAAAGTAGAAAAGGATAGGTATATCGCTGCGGGTGTGATCACCATATTTATATTCCTCATGGGTATGCTTGTCGGATTAATTACTGACATTCAGAAGGTCAACTATGCAGAAAGTATTGTGCAAAAGCAGGATGTTGAGTTTGAGAGCCTGCAACTTCAGTACCTTTATCTCCAGTATCTTCCAAAGAACGAGGTTTGTCCGGTCATAACTAAGATTCTGGAAAACAATTTGAAGACGCTCCAGCCGATCCTTGAAAAGCTAATAGAGTATGAAGAAAACAATAAAAGATATGGGGAAGAGTACGAATTTCTCAAGAGGAAGTACATTCTTGCAAACATAAGGTATTTCATACTTGCGGAGAAGAGCAGAAAGGAGTGCGATGCCGATATAGTGACCGTGCTGTATTTTTATAATAAAAATTGTGAGGTTTGCCCCACGCAGGGTTTCATCCTCAGTCATCTGAAAAGCATACTGCGGGACAGACTTCTCGTGTTTCCTTTTGATGTGAGTTACACCCAAGAACCCATGGTGGGTGTTCTTGCAACGCAATACAACGTGAGTGTGTTTCCAACTCTGATTATAAATGGTCATGAGCGTGTGGTTGGCTTTAGAACTGAGAAAGAGCTCCTCGAGATCATCTGTCCGCTGTACAGAAACAAGCCGCCCATATGCGAGGGTGTGGAAAGATGAGAATTTCTGAGTATTTTCCCTTTTTGATCATAACTTCGGCCTTTTTGTTCGTGTCATGGAAAGCCTATACTTTCGTCGGTACACCATGGTGGGATGAATGTGTTTACATGGGGCTTGCAAAGAGCCTTGTAGAAAAGCATGTGTTTGAAATAAACCTGTTTCATCAGGAAGCGTTCAGGCCTCCTCTTTATCCTTTTTTGCTTGCAATCCTTTATTTTACTTTTGGGTTCTCCATCAAGTTTGCTTATCTTTTCAACCTGATGCTCACAGTAGCGTCGGCATTTATGATTTACGAGACTGCAAGGAGGTGCTGGAACGATGTTGCTGCGGTTCTTTCCTCCTTTTTATTCTTTTCTTTCAGTGAACTCGTTTTCTGGAGCACGAAGGCTCTGGTGGAACCCCTCGAGATTTTTTTTGTGAGTCTTTTCCTTTTTCTCTGGATGTGTGCACGTGATGAAAGAAAAATGCTCCTTTCCTTCCCGCTCGTGACTGTTGCTTTTCTCTCCAAATACACACTCGCATCTCTATTTGTTTTGTTTGTAATTGCAATTCTGATTGAAGGAAAAACCAGGGACTGGCTCACCTCCAGAAGGTTCTGGCTCGGGGTCGTGATTGCATTTTTTATTCTTTTACCATGGGTAATCCATGGGTACCGGGTTTACAATAGTCTGATCGGGTCAGCCACTTACAATTTGTACATAGTTAACAACATAACCAAGCAGAGTCCGTGGGATTATTATCTTTTGAATTTCTACAACATCTTCAAGTTGCAAGGTATCATATTTCTGGCAGGGGTGTTTTATGCTTTAGACAAAAGGGAAAGGTCGCTTTTTCTCCCTGTCTTATGGTTCGCGATTTACTTTGCTTTGATGAGCTTTGTTGTGGGCGAAAAAAACCACAGATATATGCTCCCTGTTTTACCCGCGATTGTAATCGTATCCGCCCGCTTTCTGGAAAGATTGGGTAGCGATGGTGGGATTGGAAGAGCTGTAGTGCTTTCAACTGTCTCTCTAATTTTCGCCTTATACCTGCCTTCAGCTGTCCATCAAGCTTATATTAACAAAACCGCAAGGAGCGAGATCATTGAGATTGCTAAACTGATCGAGGAAGGGACTGGTGGAAACATCATGTCATCCAGCTATCCGATATACAACCTGCTTACGGGAAGGGACGTTATTTATTTCCCAAAGGACGAGTGGGCGATGGATGAATTCATTAAGAAGTACAATGTCGCATACATAATTATCGACAGCTGTGAAAACAAGCCGAAATGGGTGGAAGGGTATATTGAAAAGCATGCAGACCGGTTGCAGGAGATCTACAAACATACTGGTTGGTGCAATGTCAGAGTTTATAGAGTAAAGAAATGAATAATGTCGATTTTCTACCATTTCTTGGACAATCTTACAGTAAATGGAAGTTACCTGTTTTTAATTTTGTGAAAACTCCGCAGGATTAAGAATATATTCCAAATATCCTTAGAATTACCCGATACTTCTAAAAATTGGAACAAAAATAAAATAATGGAAGGAGCCATTGGCTCCCTAAATCAATCCGGTGTTACTGAGCTGTTTCGTTTGTAGCCTCGGTTGTCTCTGATTCCTGGGCAGAGAACGGGTACTCGAAGTCGGTAAGCTCGCCATTTACCAGTATCTTTGCCTCTCCACTGAGCTTCTCAGTTGCAAGCTTGAGGCATGCCGCCCTCGTGTCGTCAGCACTCCAACCGGCGACGATTATCGCTACCTTGCCGCCTCCGAACGGGTTGTCTATCGCCTGTATTATCGCCTTGCCCTGGAGCCTCTCCTGCCATTCCTTAAATGTCGGTGTCTTGCCGGCTTCGGCAAGCTCTGCGACGAGCTTGTTGGCTGCAGGACCACCAACGAGTATCACATTCTTTGTGCCTTTGAAAGTTGAAGCCTCGGTGTCGAGAGCTGCTATTCCGGTGCCAGCAAGTGCTGGGAAGGTTACTTCGGCGTTTCCGGCAGTTACGGTTCCACCGAACTGCGGATCAGGTCCGACAGCAACGGTGTAGTGCACCTGCTCGTCTGGGTAGTATATCGTTACCTTACCCTGGTCAGCGGTATTGACCTCCAGCAGTGTTCCGTACACATCAAGTCCCTGTTCCACATCGCTGTCGCTTGTAGTGTACATTGACGGTCCCATGAGCACATTATCTACGGTTATCTTCCCGCTGTCATCGTCCGCATATACTGCGATAACACCCTGGTTACCATTGTTGTCTTTCGCTTCTATCATCAAGATTGCCGGTTTGCCAAGAGGTGCTGCAGTAGTGTTTTCATACTTGTTTAAAT
>WAPT01000002.1 GCA_015520605.1 Nanobdellati archaeon | reverse complement strand
ATGTGTTAATTTTAGGAAGAAGATTAAACTGCTACTGCTGGATGAGGGTCTATGGTTTAAACGCGTCGTGTATTTGCTTTCCTTGTGGTGCAAGCACATGTTGTTTTACTGGAATGTTGTTAAATGAGGTGATGCTTATCCGAACGGTCTCTCTATACGGGAGTCATTCAGACAAGGAAAGAAAACACCACGAGGTGCAAGTTCAGGTGAGACACCTTCCTGCGGAGATTCGACACGACATGCCTCCTACTAAGACGCGAAGATAGAAAGCTTGTAACGGCATTTTATTATCGGAATGTTATTTAAATCAGGTATCGATCGGAGGTCGGTGTTGAATTGTTCGATGAAAGGAGTTTATGACGGGGGCGCGGGGGTGGTTCAACACGGATATCAGCGCCCTGTACGAGTTCATACGGATAATAAATGCGATCGGATCGAAATTGTGGGATTTAACGGGATTGTATAACCTCCTTCTTAACATTTATATGCACACGAGTCATTAGTGTTTATTATGGGAGTGTGGTTATTTCACAAAGAAAGGGGAGTAATCGAGGACGAGCTGAAAAAAGCTAAACAGAGAAAGGGTATCTCGAAGGAAATAAAAAAACTTATGACCGAAATTGATATAGAGGTAAAAAAGCTTGCGGACATTTTCCGTCTTGTTCTCAAATACAAGATGATATTTAGGGGTAAGGGACTCGAATTTTACGGTCTAAGGCAATACGAGGAGGGGGATGATGCGTTCATGATCGACTGGAAGGCGACTCTCAGAAGCAACCCCAGCAGGGAAATATCAAAGCTTTATGTAAAGGTTTTCGAAGAGGAGAGAGACCTAGACGTTATGGTCTTACTCGACGCATCACCAACAATGCTATTTGGTACTGGGAAAAAACTGAAGTGTGAGTACGCATCACTCATAGCGGGAGCTGTAGCATATGCTGCCCTCGAGAGTAACGACAACGCGGGACTCATCATGTTTTCAGATAGGATAAATGTTTTTATTCCTCCAACCAAAGAGAGTTCTCAGTATTACGAAATTCTCGCGGCTCTTGTCGATAGGAACAACTGGTGTGGAAAGAAGGATTTCTCCGCGGCGCTTGACTTCGCGGTAAAGCTGTTGAGGGGCGAGACGATGCTCTTCATCATATCGGATTTTATAAATGTTGAAAACGGGTGGTGGGATAAGCTCAAACTCGCAGCATCAAAATTTGAGGGGGTGCTCGGGATCATGATAAGAGACAGGAGAGACATAGAACTTCCCAAGGGTGCCGGCTACTACAGATTCAAGGATCCAATAACAGGTAGAGTTATGGAGGTGGACGTCGATAAGTATGCCGATGAATACAAGAGGAAAGCGCTTGAAGAGATCAAAATGGTCGAGGACGGGTTCCACAAGGCAGGAGTGACCTTAATAAAGTACATAACCGATGAACCTTTTGTAAAACCCATCGTACACTGGCTGGACATATGGGCTGCAGGCAGGGGTTTGTAGGTGACTTATAACTTTTTGCACTACTCCCGATCACGGTAGAGTTTTGTACTTGGTTGCCCCGAGCGCCCACTCGATCAGAAGGAGAAACACACCCGCTATTATCGCCCACTTCCTGACGTTTATCTCCACGGAATTTGCCTTCAGCACCGATTGTTTGAATGCCTCAAGCATCTCCGTGGCGTTGTGGACATAGAAGTATTTACCTCCAGTATAATTAGTAAGGAAGATCAAAGATTTCTCATCCAGAGCGTCTCCGGTATAAATGGTGATATTCGAATTCCCGACCATTTTTGTGAGGTTAAACTCGCTCAGGTTAAAGGGGAGCGTTATGTTTTTCGGCCCGACACCTATTGCATTTATCCTCACGCTATGATCTCTGGCGAACTTTGCCGATTCATTGACGCTCACACCCTTATTTGAACGACCATCAGTTATAAGCACCACGACCTTTTTCTCTTTGGAAGAATTCATGAGCATCATCGTTGAGAGCACCACGGCATCTCCTATAGCGGTACCGGCTTCCTCACCGAGCGTGATATTTTTTAGGGCCGCTTTGACCAGTTTTTTGTTCGAGGTTAGGGGTGCGAGCATCTTCGCATTGCCGGAAAAGGAAACAACGCCCACTTTGGTCTCTGGCGGAAGAACATCAACTATCCGTATTGCTGAAAGTTTTGCAACCTCCAGTCTACTTGGCACGAAGCTGCCGTTGTCCGAGCTGAGCATGGTGGGGGATGTGTCAATCGCAATAACAAAATCGACATCCGAAACCGGTTTGACCACGATTATTTTGAGATTGGATATCGCAAGGAGAAGGCACGTCACGGCGAGAACCCTGAGAATGAGGGGAATAAGGTTCCTGTGGACAGGATCACCGCCGGTGACCTTTTTTAGGGTTTCATAATTGGCGAAAAGGATGGCACGTTCCCTGCTTTTTTTGAGTACGAAAAAATGGAGTATCACAACTATTCCCGCAGTAAGGATTATCCAATTAAGGTTCTCATATGTATAATGAATTTCCATATTCCTAAAAATGTGTTAAGTCGTATTTAATTGTTTTGAAAATCCGAGCTTGGAGAAAGGGTGTGTAACGCAGACGGAACATGTAGCGTATATAAAATAAAATATTTATATAGTGGGTTAACTAAACTTGGTTTGAGGTTCGTAAAAGCAACAGAGTTAGGGGTGGTTATATGTCGGAGCAGAGAGCGAGTACTGAAGGGGCTGTGATCCCTCCGGAATATGAAAAGGAACTGGTGAACATTCTCGAGGTGCTTGAGAAGAGTATAGAAGAGGCAATGAAAATAAAGGAAGAAAAAAAGCGCCTTGAAAAGAAGCTGAAAGAGCTGCTGACGGAGGAGCAACAGCTCAAGCTGGAGGTTGATGATCTGGAGAAGGCGAGGGAGGAGCTTACGAAGAAGGTCGGTGAGCTTACCAAGGAGAAGGAACAGATGGAGATTGAGATCAAGAGTCTCAAGGACGAGCTTGCAAAGCTCACGGCGGAGAAATCAACGCTTCAGGAAGAAATAAGGGAGCTCGAAAAGGAGAAGGAAAAGCTTAAGGAGTCGCTCACGAGAACCACGGATATACTGATAAAGCTCAAGCATCAGATCCTCGAGTTCCAGAAGAAAATTGAAGAGTGAATGTCTATAAAAAATAATTAAAAAATTTTTAAAATACAGTCCGCATACGTACTTCTTGAGAGTGGGTGGTATAGGGAGTCAGGAGAAATCAGCCCGACATTGTCCGGTACTGCCCAATTTTGAAGCGCCGCGGTCGCATAGCCTGGTAGTGCGGTGGCCTCGAGAGCCACTGCCCGCAAGGGCACGCCGGTTCAAATGCAGAAATCCTTACCCTGCTGAAAATCCGGCCCGCGGCGCCACACCATAGTTTGATAACCCGAGCAGTACAACACGAATCTCACGGATCTTTTGTCTCTCCCGTCACTTGACGGATAAATAAGAAATTTTCCGATGATCTTCCCCGCAGAAATCGTAGACGTCGTGATCAAGTTTTACCCGTTCACCGTTAATTCGCTTTCATTGTCCTCCAGAAAGTACCTTAAAGCTTCCTGAATCGTGCCAACTTCCACGACCTTCACGCTCAGGTTCCAGAGTGCGGTTTTTACGGGTACATATTCCACATCGCAGAACCTGACGCCTTTTTGCCATTCGTAACAGAACTCCCTTTCCTTGTAATCGTAAAGCTGTTTTAAACCCCTAGGCACGAGAAAATACTTCATGTGAAGACTGTCCGCAACCTTCGCTTTTTCCGCTATCTTGCTCGCTGCCCCGATCGTGCCATCATGATTTATGCTCCCTGTCATCATGACATCGTCCCTGAGTTTCCTGCCGGTGAGCGCCGCATACGTTGCAACAGCTATGGAAGCACCACCGCTCCCACCCTCGAGCTCCGTTGCGGGAGCTTCAATATCGTAGTAGAGATCCACTTTGCTTAAGTTTATGTCCGCAAGCTTTGCCGCCACAAGTGCAGCCTTTCTTATGGACTGCTGGGTGTCATCGTTGACCAGCACCTTACCGATTCTTACGTAAATTCTGCCCTTTCCCTTCACAGCCCTAACGTGCACAACCGCATACACACCGGTGTCGTTCGCCATCACCGCAGGAATGATTATGGATGCCGTGCCGTTGCTGGTCAACTCCTTTTTTCCCTCAAACAAAGATCCGTAGACCGCACCGGTGTGCGTGCCGTACGTTCTGGCGTTTTGGACTTTTCCTATGTTCAGAACGAGCTTTGCAAGATAACCTTCCATGCCAGCAATGACTCCGATCAGAAAGGAAATTAGGATAAGAAACAGTACGAATCCTATCTGCCTTCCCCACGGAGCCGCAGTTCTGTCCACGTTTTTACCCTTCCTCTTCGGCATCGCTATCTTCCTCCGATAAACAAAAACATCCATAATTACGCGGCAGGGCTTCCCGGGAGTGGAGCGATGCCTTCTCCTCCGACAAGGATGCCGCCTACCTCCCCTCCGCTGATCTCCGAGCACGGATGCAGAGGCTTAGGGCTGCTCCCTTCCGGGCCTGACCCGGTTCACCCCTGCAACCGCCTCGGAGGGCAGAGAGTCATTGTTCAGCAGCAAGCTGCCGGAGGAGCGCAACTCGCCCGCCCCCCGGTTTTCGGCCCCGCCATGAGCCCATTTGCGGTTACAGGGAGGGGCTAACTCCCCGGCCTAGCCCTGCCGCAAGTAAGAATAGAACAGTGGCATTTTAAATAGTTTTGGATGGACATACTCTCAACTTCATCATCGTTTTCTCATAAGCATATTGGTAATTACAGCCCCTACAGCATATATGATAAATGCTATGAGAAAAAGACAGGTAACATTCAGGACCTCAACAATTACGCCTCCCAGAATTGGTCCGAGAACAGCTCCAACACCTTCCACCGTTTTCACAAAACCGAGCCGCTCACCTCTCCTGTTCGGTTCTGCTGTGGAATAAAGATAGTCTTTGAGATGTATTCTCCACACATAATATGTTAGGGCTATGCCGAAAAATGCTAAGATAAAAACAAACGCTGAACCATAAGTGTAAAGAAGAGTTATTAGGCCCATGATCAAAAGCCCCGCCACCATGATCCGACCACTTTCAGTTTTTTCTATTCTTTCTTTGCACGCATGAATCAAAATCGAGGCAGCAGCGTACGTAACGAACATCGTAGCAAAAATATGAGGAGCGTCAAGCCCGAGCTCCTTAGCCCTTATGAAGAAGGAAGGATAGTAAACAAGAGTGAAGGTAACGCTTCCGGTAAATACCGCAACACAGGCAGCTAGGAAATCCTTCCTGCAGGTGCGCACGGATACTTTAATTCCGAAGTTAGTATAGCTTTTTCCATGCTTTTTCCTTTTAGGACGGTAAAACAGAGTAAAGATAACAGTGGCCATCAATAAAAACGCTGCTGCAACGTAAAACCCATAGATGTATGTAAGGTAAGTTGAGATTAAAAACCCTGCAACCACTCCTATCGCTCTGCCAGCCGGATAAACCGTACCGACAATCCTGACATACATTTTGCGCATTTCTCCCTCAAATTCATCAGCTTGAATGGCGTCAAACACACTGGAAGTGAGGGTGTTCGCAACTTCCTTTACGGACTTTGCAAGAAGAAATTGTTTTGCTGAGGCGCAAAAAGGATAAAGCACAACACTAATACTACTCATCAAGGCCCCAACACTCATTATGGGCTTCCTACCTACTATATCGGAAAGTTTGCCTATAAGAAAACGGGAAACAACTAAAGAGAGCGACGCTCCAGAGAAAATGACCCCCATCTGTATGGCACTTAAACCTCTATTCACAAGGTAAAACGGAAAGAGTACGAACAGTATGCGCTCTGCAGCTTCCACCAGAAGAAGGTAAGTGGAAAGTACTGTGAGAGTCATGAGGGTATGGTCTTCCTTACTTATCATACACACGTCATGTGGTTGTTGATCAAATTAAAAGTTACGCGCACAACACAACCCGTATGGGCAAAATAATAAACCCTTCCCTCTGTGTGCGGTGTAAGGGTAAGAATCTCTGCGGAAAGCCATGCTATTTTGTGGAAGTGCTTAAGCTTAAGGAGAAGGCATCATCCGTAAAGGAGAGGGAAGAGCTTGTCACTCCTCCATCTGTATTTGTTGGTAGATTCAACTACCCCTATGTGAATGTCGGTACCCTTGGCGTGAAGGAAGAGGAAGGAAGGAAAGCTGCTTATTTTTATGATAGCCCGAAACTGTGGTTCAAGCACGGTATGGGTGTCCAGGAAATTCTGGCAAAGCGCCTCAGCATGATAAATCCTGCATTCAAGGCGAGCGTTAGATCCCCTCCCAGAATCATAGAGGTTGTGCAGGAAGCAGCGATGGCCAGAAGAAGTTTCTCGACTGAGGTAGAGTTCAGCAAGAAGCCGAAAGTTGAGATCAACTTTTCCTATGTTTTTTCTCCGGTTGGTCTGAGAGGGAGGCTTAAATGCATTAGACTTGTTGAAAACCCACGCGTTGATAGAAGGGTGGAAAAGGCAGCATACGATTTTGATTTAAAAGCAAGCGATGCAGTTGTGGAGCTCTACAGTAGAGGTGTGGAGGAGAATGTGCTTTCAAGGGTGCTTTCTGCTGGACTCCTCGGACTGAAGAAGCAGAGGAAACTCGTGCCAACAAGATGGAGTATAACGGCTGTTGATGACATCCTGGGAAGAGCGATAATAAGGGAGGTAAGATATTATGATGTTGTGGATTCTACAAGGGTGCACTATGCGGAATACAACGGTAACCGTTTTTGGGTTCTGCTATTTCCATCAAGCTGGAAGTTTGAGCTGATAGAGATTGCACACCCCATAGCTAAGTGGGAGGGTTTTGGCAAAAAATACTACATAACTAAGGATTACGAGGACTTTACATCTCGCAAGAGTTATGTGGAGGAGACTGCTGGTGGTTATTACGCTTCTAGGCTCGGTGTGCTCGAGCATCTGAAGAAGCTTGAGATACAGGCTGCAGCACTTGTAGTAAGGGAGATACTCCCGGACTACTGGGCTCCATTAGGTGTGTGGCTCGTCAGGGAGACTGTAAGAGAAGCGATGAGAAGACCTCCAGTTATTTTCAGTAGTTTGGAAAACGCGGTTAGATTTGTTGAGAGTCAGATGAAAGCAAATATAACTCTCAGAGCTGTCAGCACTCTCCTAAAAAGGGTGACGGAAAAACAGACATCGATCCTTATGTGGGAGAAATAAAAAAATAAAAGGAGAAGAAGGGCGCAAAGAACATCAAAAGCTCGTTTATTTCTTCTTTTTCTTTGCGCCCTTCTTCTCTATCCTTTCGATTCCTATCTTCCTTACAACAGGCTTCCACACCTCGCTTCCCATCCAGGAAGGCGCATTTGGCGGGGCAGGTACCTTCTTCCTGCTTCCTTCGTAGATATGGATCTTGTTGGTTCCCCTCTCCCTGAGCCTTATGGTTGTGTAACCTCTTGTTGCTGCCTTCAGGGCTGCCTGTCTTGGCTGTCTTCCGGTAAAGACTCCTATTTCATTCCCGTTTTCATCCAACAGAACAAAGTACCTCTTCTTTCCGGCCATTCATGCCACCTCTTTCGCTTGTTGTGATTATTTAGGTGCTCGCAACTATATAAAGGTTTTCCGCTCCTTATGCTGTTTTTTCCAAGAGAATCGACAAAAGCCGTTCAGAGAAAAAGTCATAGAAAAAGCTCATGATGGCTACTGATGACCTCACCGCCGAGCATCACATGCTTAACGCATCCGGGGAATGCCGTGCCTTCATAAGGTGTCCATCCGCACTTCGAACGTATCATATCATTCTTTACTTTTATCTCATGTTTAAGATCCAGAACGGTTAGATTTGCCGCACATCCCACCTCTAATGTTCCCTCGTTCTCCAGCCCCAGAAATCTTGCTGGATTGTAAGAACACATTCGAAGGATGAGAACCGGATCAAACTTTTCCTTCTTTAGGAGCCACGTTACAAACAAGCCGTAGGTATCGAGCTGAGGCACACCGCTGGGAGGAGTTTCGCTTTCCTTTTCTTCCGTGGTGTGGGGAGCGTGATCGCTTGCAAGAAAATCCGCAGCCCCGCTTCTAACCATTTTAATCAGCTTCGCACGTCTTTCCTCATCCCTTAGAGGAGGGTTCATTTTGAGATATGCTCCTTTCTTCTTCATAGCGTTCTTGTTGAAAAACAAATGATGAGGTGTAACTTCACAGCTTACCTTCATCCCGCATTCCTTAGCTTTAAGTATCATTTCCATAGCTTCGGGTGTTGAAACGTGACCTATATTGAAATGAACTTCTGGAAAGCGCTCAGCAATCTTTAGTGTTTTCTCAACGCAGACGTATTCTGTTGCTGGGGCTCTTATTTCTGGATGTGCCATCACCCCCGACTTCGAGTTTTTGAATTTTTCCTGCAGCTCATCAACCATACTCTGCTCTTCACAATGCAGTGTTATGGGTAGCTCTACTTTCCTTATCTCCTGTAGAGCGTTTTCCAGAATCTCATAATTTATGGTCATGTTTCCCGTGCTTTTACATAGAAACGCTTTGTAACCAACAATCAAACCCTTCATCCTGCTCAGCTCGTTTATGTTGTCGGTGGCCACACCCCCATAGAACTGAACCGGAATCTTTGCCTTCTTTGCCAATCTTACTTTGTTCTCTATTCTTTCTTTCGTTGTCCCTGTTACCGGTGTGTTGGGCATATCAACCACTCTGGTTACGCCTCCGTTCAGCGCTGCCATGCTTCCCGTTTTGAAATCCTCTTTGTGCGTCCATTTCCCGCTTTCATCCTCTCTCAGATGCACATGAATGTCAATGAAGCCCGGGAAAATAAGGCAGCTGTGCTCAACTTTAATCCTGTTCCTTCCTCTGATGCAGCTGAGGGAGACTTCAGCAATTATATCACCATCGATCCCTATGTACCCTTCCTTAATACCGTGAAGTGTAACAAACCTACCCCCAACAACAATATCCCGCATAACCATTACCTTTTATGATAAGCTCCCACAGCTTCCCCGAGCCTCTCAAACCCTCTTTTTTCAAGCTCCTCCTCAAGCTCTTTCTGAATTGCGGCAAAAACGCTTATTCCTCTGTTAACCATGGCACTGCCTATCTGGAAGAGAGAAGCACCGCAGGCAGCATATTCAAAAGCGTCTCCCCCATCAAATATTCCTCCCACTCCGATGATGGGAATATTCAGCTCTTCATAAAGTTCATAGACAACTTTCTTACCGACTTCCTTGTGCTTTCTTCCGGACATTCCTCCGTAACCTGTAGGATTGCCAAGCAGCTTGATTTCCTCCCCATCCATCCTTATTGTGGGTTTAGCGCGTTTTGTGTTTATAGCGGTTATTGCGCTTGCTCCGCCTTCCTCAGCGGCTTTGGCAACAGCAATGTAATCGCAATTCGGCGAGATCTTGACGCTCACAGGTATGCTGTTCTTCTTAGCAACCTCGACCACAGCTTTTGTTATGCTCTTCACAAGCTCCGGATCGTTCTCCACGCTGGATATCTCGGTGTGGGGACATGAAACGTTTATCTCTATCATGTCCGCGCCGTATTCTATAGCTTTGGATGCAACATAGATGCATTCCTCCTCGTTTTGGCCGAAGATGCTCACAATGAGGGGCACGTTAGCCTTCTTTGCATCTATTATGTCGAGCTTGTAATTATCTATGCCGGGGTTGGGCAGACCCATGGCATTGACGTACGTGCCGTCATCCAGCTCAGCAAAAGTCGGGTTGGGAAATCCTGTTCTTTCATCTTTTCCCACCGACTTTGTGACCACGGCCCCAGCTCCATTTCTGGCATAGCGATAGAGGAGCATGCCCGAAACACCGAAACCTGCAGCGTTCATGAAGGGATTGCCAAACTTTATGCCAAATAGCTCCATGCTCAGCTTTGGATTCGTCTCAATTTTCAATGGAGGAATCGGTGGCGATGAGATGTCATTGCCAGCTATCGCAATCCTTTTCCCACTTTTGTCGCGCTTCCACCTTCCGAATTCCGTCTTTAGCAAGAATTTTCCATCAAACACAGGACCATCTTTACACACCCTGAAACCAAATATGTCGCAAGCACCGCATGCCCCTCTTGCACATTTAACTATCCTTTCTATGGATGCCTGCACCGGAATGTTTTGAGCTGCTGCGATCTCACACACTTTACGCATCATTATCTCCGGACCGCAGGTGAATATCATATCAGGCTTTTCTTTTCGCAACTCCTCTTTCAATAAATCCGTAACGAAACCTTTGAACCCAGCGCTTCCGTCATCCGTGGCTATCCTTACTTCTCCCACTTTCCTGAAGTGTTCAACATAGAGCAAATGTTCCCTGCTTCTCGCTCCCAAAAAGCTCGTGACATGTACGCCTTTTTCCTTCAACTCCTCTGCAAGAAAACGCAGCGGAGCGGCTCCACACCCTCCAGCCACGAGCCATGCTGACTCAAGCTCGTAAGACACATCAAAACCATTGCCGTAAGGGCCGCGCAATCCTAGCGTATCTCCCTCCCTTAGTTCATGAATTTTTGATGTGCAATCTCCCACCTTCGCTATAGCAAGCTCGATAATGCCACTTGACGAATCAGCACAGGCCACGCTTATCGGAATCTCATCTATATTTGGAAGGAGAACCATGAGAAACTGACCTGCCCGGGCTTTTTGTGCTATGGCAGGAGCGAGAAACACGAAAGTCTTTATGGTTGGCGTTTCATCCCTTATCTCGGTTATTTCGTAGAACTGAGGGAGTTTTGTTGTCATTGTTGTGTTGAATGGAAAGAAAAAAATTTATATTTGGTGGACCGGCCGGGATTCTCAGCCACGGAGCAGCCGAAAATACAAAATGAGTTTACTCCGGGCATTTGAACCCGGGGCCTCCGCCACTCTAGCGCGCAGCCAGCTTATGGCTGTGCGGTGCCAAGGCGACGTCCTTCCAGGCTAGACCACCGGCCCACAGAGACATGCTAAATAACTCCGTAGCTCAGGAGAATGATTTTTGATCACTTTTTAAAAATTTTATCTTGCATCTCACAGCTCCCGTATTTCTATGCCTTTCGAGGTTATCTCGAAAGGTATGTGTTTCACCTCATGTCCCGTTTTCCGCATCTTAACTATTTTTATGCTGCGAAATTCATCCTCTCCGAACTCAAGATAGTCCATCAACACAACGCCGTCGGCTATGAACTCGGAGAGCTGATCTCTCGTGTAATACGGCTGAGATCCGGAGATTTCGGAGGTAAGGAGCGATGTAAAACCGAGGGACTTAAGCTTCCTTATCAGTTCTGTGATGGTGGTTCTCGCCACGAGGGGATGGGTTATCTCCGCACCGTCCTGAATCAACAGCTCCTGTTGGGCTCTTGCGTACTCCTTTGTGTAAGTGTGGAGAAGCGCGTAAGTATAGTAAAATGTTATGGAGTCAAGCACAAACCTCTGGGGTTTGATCTCCTTTTTAATTTCGCTTAACTTGTCATCAAACAGGGGGATCTCGTCCCTTTTAAGTTCCACCACATTCAACTTGTTTTCCTCTTCCAGGTTTTCGATGTCCCATCCAAAAACGGCGGCCTGATCTATTATGTCTTTTTTAACTTCCTCCAGCGCGACGTACACTCCAGGCTCGTTGAACATTGTCGCTCCGTTGACCAGAAACTGAAGTGATAGTATCGTCTTTCCCGATCCGGGGGGACCGCACACAACAACGGCACTCCCTTTGGGTATACCTCCATTCATGGCTCTGTCAAGTTTTGGTATGCCGAATTTAACTCTTTTTATGGCTAGCCTGCCAGGCATGCTTTAATTTACAATACTATAACCATTAATAAATTTTTCGTCTGTGGTGTGTATCTAACCATCCCATCAAAGCGGGAAAAATTAATAAATAGAGGTTGGTGGTTTAACATCTTCATGGAAGTTGGGAAGGATCAGAAACTTGTGGAGCGTTTCCTTTCGGATTTCGTGGATGAACTCGTGAAAAAGCATGGCGAAGCGATAGATTTCATACTTCTATTTGGTAGCGCTGCAAGAGGGGAGTGGAAGCGCGGTGTGAGTGATGTCGATCTCATCATCGGAGTTAAGAGCAAGAAGTATGTTGAGCCCGTGAGAAGCTACGCTGAAAAACTTTTCTGGGAGCTTGACGAGAAGCACGGCACCCTTTTCCATAAAGTCTGCTCTACAGCAGGAAAAAGCAAGCTGGACAAAGCTCTGCAGAAAGCCAAGCTTTACGTACCGTTCGAGGTCTTTGCACCTGAGGATATGGATTGGGAGAGAGGTGAGATAAAAAGGAACGACCTCAAGCTGGGAGCCAAGCTGGTGGCATCACAATCCATGCTCTTCTTGAAAATGAAGAGGGAGGGAAAGATTCTCTATGGGAAGGATATAAGAAAGGTTATAAGGGTCAGGCCCACTCTGTTGGAGAAATTCAAGGCAATAATGGTTCCGTTTTACATGACCCTCCTGAGTTCCATCGGCGCTCCTTTCTTCCCGAAGCTCTGCCTCAAGCTTTCGTCCAAAGCCGTCCTTTATTCCATCGAGTCCGCGCTGCTCTTCATGGATAAGCCCGTAAAAGTTGGGGTGGAAAGGAACAAGAAAGCGCTGGAAAGGTTGATGAACAGAAAAGTTGAGATGAAAGCAAAGTTCCTTAATTCCGCGGAGCTGGACGTTGTTTTCACCTTCAGTTACAGAAAGCTAATCGATCTGGATTTCGTCGATAAAGCCCTTGAAATAAAGTACAACTTCGATGAAGCCTGCGGAAGAATGAACAGGAAGGACGTTCTCGTTTTCTGTCTCAAAGCCCTGAGATTTGTGGTCATGCTCAATTTCTTTGCACTCTATCATAATGTTGAAACCAAGCAATATATGCGGGCGATAACTCTCCTCATCATCCTGCTGATAACGTATCTTCTGCTGGTTCTCGTTACCCTCAGAATTGCGTAGAAAAAGTTTGGCTATTCGTAAATCTCAAGGCTTTCCTGTCCGCTTTTTCTTATTTTCTGACCGTCCCACCTCTCTTCTAACTTCTTAAAAACAACATTTCTAAATGGTATGAACTCGTTGACCCAGAACTCGTATATCTCCCTTATTCCCCTGCAAAGCTCCTCCTCGTCAAGTGTTGTTGAGATGCGATGAAGCATCCACATCTTACTCTGCAGCTTGAACCACATTCTTTTGAGAGCTTCCCTCTCATCAACAGTGAGCATCTTATACTCGTAGCTCGATCCGAGTCTCATGCCTGAGATGAGACTTTCGAGCAGTGCAAGCATGGTGTTGACAGTTTGGGCCATGCACTGTGCTATCTCATAGAAGATGAACTTTGCGGGTCTGCTCAGGTTTGAGACATCGAAAAGAACCGCGATCTCTTCAAATGGCGGCAGTCCGTAAAGGTCACGCCTGGACTCAAAGAATTCCTTTGCAGCCTCAAAGCCGTTTTTGGAAGAGTCGCTTTTCATAGTGATAGGAAGCTAAACGAAAGTTTAAAACCGTTAGCTTATGTTGATGTATCGAGAGAGATGGGTAATCTCTAAAGCTTCCAGAGAACCAGCTTTAAGATATTCGTCCGTGTTTTTTGAATATGGACAAATCGCTTCTACAAGGAGAAACTCACAACACCATGAAAAACGAGCGGGGAGCGTTACCGAAGGTATAGCGTTGTTATGGTTAGGCTGGCAAAGGTAGAAACATCAAAACTTCCTCATCATGATTACCTGCGCTATCAGCGTGCCATCGTTCCACTGAATGGAATTTGGAACGCGTGCAACTTCCTTGAAACCCAGCGTTTCGTAGAACCTTCTTGCGATGTGATTGTTCTCGAAAACCGATAGAATGATGTATTTTACCTCATCCTTCCACAGCTCTTTCGCACGGGTGTAACATTCGTGGAACAGCAACTTGCCAATACCCTTGCCTCTATAGTCTTTGCTCACAGCTATGCCAAACTCCGCAAGATGATCTTCCCTTCACTCCTTTCTCTCAAGCCTGGCCGTGCCAACAATTTTTCCATCAGTCTCCGCAACAACAAAAACAAGCCTGTTTTCTCTCATCTTTTCGAGCTGCTCCTTGAGCCACCTTTTCTCCTTCTCTAACGTGATCTTCCTGTTACAGATGATGTACGTCTTCTCTTCCACGAGCTCGTTAAAGTAAGAATGGAGCGCTTCAGCATCTTCCATTTTCGGCTCGCGTATTAAAACGTCCATACGAGATTACGCAGCTGGGAAACTTTTTAAATTCTAACCGCTTCAGAGAACAGTAGAAGCGCTTACACATGATGATGTCCATGTCGATGAGCGCCGGTGGTCTAGTGGTATGATAGCGGCCCCCCAAGCCGCTGACCCGGGTTCGATTCCCGGCCGGCGCACCATAAGATCCCGAAAATAGGGACACTTATTCGAAAGAAGCACCGCAAAATACTAGTGATTAAAGAACTCAGAAACCATGCTCTAAGAATAGCTGAGCATGAGGATGCAAAGCTTGTATGCAACGAAAGAATAGATCATCCCGTGCTGCATTGCTGGAAGAGGAAAGAAAAAGCTAAGAGAGTGATTGCAAGAGTTGAGCTATGATAACTCAGCTCTGGATTGCAACAAAATTTTCTTTGAGAGATAAAAATTTGGTTGAGATACATTTGCTTACAAGGAAAGCAAAGCTTATCCCATGTGTATCGAGTTCAGCTTTGGCTTCAGCAAGCTTGATGCGTGCAGGAGTTTAAAACGTGGAAATGGCTATTTGCTTGCTAACAGATTGTATGATGACAGGAATGTTATAAAAGCCATTGGAAAGCACAACTATATTCCCATTGTTAAGCCAAGAAAGTATGGGGCCACAGGATATTATGCTAAGCTTAGAGATAGGTATTATTCGGAACGGATTTATACGCTGAGAGCTGTGCATGAAGGAATGTTTGGAGCTCTGAGTAACGATTTCGGGGATGAGATTAACTGTTATTTGGTTGTTGTTGCTGAAGTGAGGATTATTTGTAGGCTTGTATGTTACAATTTGAGGGTGTTGATGAGGTGTTATGATCTTGATGAGTTGAAGGAGAAGCTTAAAGAGGTTATTATTCTGGTGGAATTGTTAGACACACCCAAACAACATTAACATTAATATATTACCTTTTCCCAAAATTTATAACAGTACTTTCGGTTATCAATATGTTGAGATGAAGAGAGGTGCCGGGGTAATGGGTCTCAGAACAGCACTCCGAAAAATGGGAGAAATGCAGAAGAGGATGGGGTCTGCAGCATCAAACAGGTTGAAAACGAACGCAGGAGTGATTTCTTCCGAAAAAAGAGGAGAATCAACCGGTTCTATCGCTTCACGGAATTCGCGCGGTGGTGATAACTATACTCGCACTTTAAAATTCAGCGGTTTACTTTCCAGAATGGCGAGGAAACTGAAAGAATACGAGATGATTCGAGAAGAAAAGAAAAGAAAAAGCGACATACTCCCTATTTTTGCCGCTCATGTTGAAGGCGGGATGCCTTCAGCTTCAACCACACCTCCGGCTTCCGGCATTGCTTCACCTCAACAGGTTAGTACCAACACCAGTGGAGAGGGTGGTGGGTTGGTTGAAGTGGAGGGCGCTCCTGCATTTGAGTCTCTAACCGAGGTCTCGGAAGAGACGCTCGGATTCATGAAGGAAATGTTCTATCTGACAAAAGAAGCGAGTGAGGAATCGAAAAAGGAAATAAACCTCAAATATCCCCTCGTTCCTCCCAATCCAAAGCCTAACGAACCGGTTTATGCATGGGCTCACATTCACTGGGACCCAAAGCTGAAGGGCCTGATCTATGAAGTACACGAACCCGAAATAACTCCTGCCGAGAGACAGAAACTCGAGGAGATAAAGAGAATCATGGAGGACAAAATTGACATCTCTCTCGATCTCATAGGGAAGGGAGCTGCCATCAACTACCTTAAAAGAATGCTGAATAAAATCGTGACTGCCTACGGGTTCAACCTCACTCCCAGACAGAGGGATATCTTTGAGTATTACATCCTACGGGATTTCATAGGGCTCGGCAAGATCCAGCCCCTGATGAATGACCCGAACATCGAGGACATAAGCTGTGATGGTGTGAGTATTCCGGTTTTCGTCTATCACAGAAATCCGCGAATCGGATCGCTCCGCACCAATATCGTTTTTGAAAGCAACGAAGAGCTTGACGAGTTCGTGATTAAACTCGCTCAGTGGTGTGGGAGAAGCATCTCCGTTGCTGAACCTTTGCTTGACGGTAGCCTTCCGGATGGCTCGAGAGTTCAGGCGGTGCTCAGCACTGATATCGCGAGGCGCGGATCAAACTTTACAATCCGTAAGTTCAGCAAGGAACCTTTGACCCCTGTGCACCTCATGGAATACGGCACCATCAATGCAAAAGCTCTTGCTTATCTGTGGTATGTGGTCGAGCACAACGGTTCGATGCTCGTTTCCGGTCCGACAGCATCTGGTAAAACAACAATTCTCAATTCCATCTCGCTATTCATAAAGCCGGAGGCAAAAATAGTCAGTATAGAAGACACGCCCGAATTAAGGCTGCCTCACGAACACTGGGTACCCGAAGTTGCAAGGACGAGCGTATCCGGTGGCAAGATGGGAGAGGTCACCATGTTTGATCTTGTGAGGGCAGCGCTGAGGCAGAGGCCAGATTACATCATAGTCGGAGAGGTGAGGGGTGAAGAAGCCTATGTGCTGTTTCAGGGAATGGCAACAGGTCATGCCGGCCTGGCTACGATTCATGCCGACTCCTTGGAAAAACTCATAGACAGACTTACAACCCCTCCGATCAACTTACCTCCTTCCCTTCTCGAGATCTTGGACGTGATCATTCTTGTCAAGAGGTTCAAGTACAAGGGAGAGTTTGTGAGAAGAGTGACCAACATTTACGAGGTTAAGGGATATGATGCTGTTAATAAGAAACTCAGATGCGTTGAAGTGTTTACATGGAACCCCCGCAATGATGAGATAGAGGTTGCGAGCAAATCGTACCTTCTTGAAAAGATGAAGGAAATAGCGGGGATGAATGAGAAGGAGCTTGCAATTGAGCTGAGTAACAGAGAGAAGTTGCTTCAGTGGGCCAAAGAAAAGGGCATAAAGAATTATCGGGATCTCGGAAGGCTTTTTGCGCAGTACTATTCAGACCCTGCCCGTGTCATGGAAATGATCGGTGAATAATAATGCCGATTTTTAACAAGGCTTCGCGCACAAGCCCAGCACATCAGGAGGAGGACAAACATACCACCATGGTATATTTTGCAGGAATAGCATATAGGTTGTTCGGAGATTTCGTTAACAGATATTTTGTGGATTTCTTTCGGGATTTACAGGTTGATCTTAGAAAAGCGATGATACCCCTCACACTTACCGAGTATCTCTCGCTGGCTGTAGGAGCCGCAACCTTCATGTTCTTTTTTCAAACTCTGTTTCTCAGCATTCTGTTCACCTTGCTTTTTAAAAGTGTGCTTTTTGGTGTGTTTGGAGGGGTGCTCGGGGGGATCGTGTTTTCCGTCCTGACATTTATCATCCTTTACATGTACCCCACAATAATCGTTGGAGAAAGGAGAAAAAACATTGATGATACGCTCCCCTTCGCGACTCTTTACATGGCCACCATGGTAGGAACCGGAGCACCGCTTGTAAGCGTATTCAAAATGCTTTCCCGTTTTAAGGAGTACGGGGAGGTTGCGAGAGAGGCCAAAAGAATTGTGGATGCTGTGGAGATAACAGGGGCGCCCATAACCCGAGTGCTGGAGGATGTTGCTGAGAGGACACCCTCCGAGGCATTCCGCGAACTCCTGTGGGGGATAAAGAGCACGATAACCATTGGAGGTGATCTGAGGGCATACCTTTATGAAAAAGCCCGTGGATTCGTGCAGGAATATAGAAGGAGGCTCGCTTCCTACACAAACCAGCTCATGATGTTTCTCGAGATCTACATAAATGCTGTAATAATCGGTGTGGTATTTTTTGTGATCCTCACAAGCGTGATAGGTATCCTGGGTGTTGGAGCGAGCACAATTATCTTTATCCATTACGCTCTCATATTCGTATTGCTACCCGTGGCGACGATGGCAACGGTGCTACTAATAAGGGGAATACAGCCGGCTTCCGCGTGATTGAAGGGGGAAAGACATGAGTCCTATAATTTTTCAAAGGGCGGGTGACAGGAAGAAGCCCAAGCTGGAGGAGAAGAAAACACTTTACGAATACCGTTATCTTTTTATCTTAGGTTTTTTCATTATCATATTGCTGGGTGTTGCGTTCAGCCAGATAAACTCCAAGCTAATGCCTCTCTTCGTAATGCTCGGTATGTTTACCTGCATTTTGCCTTACTTTGTTGTTGAGTACATGGAGTTTGCCAAGTACAAAAAAATGGAGGATTATTTTCCCTTCTTTCTAAGAGACTTTGCGGAAGCTATAAGGAGCGGGATGACATTTCCCGCAGCGCTGAGAATGACGGCCAAGGTGGATTACGGTGCGCTTTCGGCAGAGATAAGGAGAGCTGCAGCACAGCTTTCGTGGGGTGTACCATTCGTAAAGGTGCTTTACAAGATGGGCCAGAGAATAAGGGGCAGCAGAATTCTGAGGCAGTGCATAGCGATAATCATCGAGACGTTCAACTCAGGGGGAGACGTCGCAACCACAATGGACTCTCTCGCTGACAGCATGACTACTCTGCGTGAAATGGAAATGGAGAGGAGAGCCGCATTAAGCCAGCAGATAATTGTTATATATCTTGTGTTTTTCATTTTCCTCGGACTTCTCATTGGAATGGATAAGTACCTCCTGCAGAGGTTCATGACAACATTCCAGAGCGCATCAATAACGGCAACTGAGGTGGGTGGAATCGGAGGTTTATCCATCAAGATGGAAAATTACTGCAATTATCATATTGCTCTCCCGATATGTATATTCGGTAAAATGTTCGGATTTAATGGTACAGACCTTTATTTCAAGAGCATGTTTTTGATTATGGCCATAATCCAGAGTGTGTGTCAGGGAGTACTTATAGGTATCATGGTGGAGAACAACGCAAAGGCGGGATTTAAACACATAGCTATAATGCTCAGTATATCGCTCGTAGCACTCTCACTCTTCCTTGGAGGTTGAAGGATATGAAAAGAGCTCAGACCAACGTGGATTTCGCGATAAGTATCACTATCTTTATAGTAGCATTATCATTCTATTTCTACACCGCTGCCGGAAAAATTATAGGAAGTAACGTTGCACTGAGAGAACTTAAAGGTGAAACGCAGTGCGGAGGGGCTACAGCAATTCTTATGGGAAAGCTCATAAACCCCGATATGAGCATCAACACCAATTACTACAACACATTCGTGAAGGGTTGCCCTCTATCCCCCCCGCCCAACACCGTGGACTGGAATAAATACGAGGACTTCCTTAAATCCATACACGGGGAGAATATTACGGCATACCTTCGTATGGATCTGTTCATTGTGAGTTCTTACCTCTCGCCACAACCAGGAAACGATAAAATAAAAGAGGGTACTATATCTTTCAACGGCACCACTTATCCGGTTGTAATGTGGGAAGAAAACGGGGTTGTTTATGCCAACATCTCTGGTGTTGGGGATTGGATAAAAAAAGGAGACACAATTGACATATTCGGCAGTACATATGTTGTGGAGGATGAATACATTGAGAAAAAGAATGTACCGGATGTGGACAAAGGTGGATATATTCTTCTTCGAAAAAAAGATCCTCTCAAACAGTGCGGTGCTTTACCCCCTTCACCCACAGAAGAGGGACGTGTTAGTGCGATAACTTACCGCTTTTTCGCGACATATAATGGGCAAATAGTCAGGGTGGACTTTATATGTATGGATTAAATGTTCAGAATTACCGAAGCATGGTTAAAAAACGGATCTTCGGGAATCAAAAACGGAAGGGTTTTTTGAAAACACTTGAGGCAGTAATAGCGGGTTTAATGTTGCTGATGTACATGAATTACTTCTCTGCTGCTCCACTTAAAATCAAGGGCACGGAGTCCAGGAATTACATGACATACTCAACATTGCTCATGGCCACAACAATGTCAGACGCTCAAAATGCCTTATACAGCCTGGACGAGGACGTATCAAGCAGGCTGCTCAGAATTCTAAGCGGGAGAGAATCCAAAATAAAATTTTATCTCAATGGCATACCCCGCAAATATCTTTATGTAGGGTTCCTTCTACCACCAGAGGGAAAATTCAGCGTGAGTTTGAACACCCTTAACCAAGTGTCATGCTCGAAAACAACCAACTGCACCGCGATTAGTGGAAATTGCATAGAGTTTGACCTTGACGGGAATACCGCATACTTCGTTAATGAAAGTGTCATTGCGCTTCTCAATGAGAGTGGTCTGTGTGATCCCAATCGGCCGGACCTCATGATTTATCCTCAAATGCAATTCGAATACGGAGGGCATTACTACAAGTTTCTAAGGAAAGTCGAGACAGGATCACGAATAATAAACCTCGATTTTCTCAAAATTGATAGATATGTTGCATTTCACCGAAAATATCCGGAACTCAGTACGGGATCGTTTTATCTAAATGGGAAGGACATACACGTTTATTTTAACCCCATAACCTACCAATTTCTGACACCAGATCTAGATGCGGTGTTAATTTTCAACCGCAGTAACGGCTTCAGTCCAGAGGAGGTCGAGGCTCTGCGGGAATTTACAGAAAAGGAAGGAGGTATTCTATGGGTTGCTGATGTCAATGCGAGCTTCCCAACCCTCCTGGGAGACCTTGTGGGTGTGCGATGGAATGGTAGTTATACCTATCCGGGATCAGCAGCGCCATCCATCTTTAATTATTATCTGAGCAACTTATCCAACGCCAGATATATAGATGGTTATGAAGTTGCGGAATATTTTGAGCATCTCTGGATAGGGATTCTGACACGCCCCCTTAATCTCTCCGCTCCGGGAGTTAATATCTCGTGCATCGTAAGCGGGAACACAACCCGCCCGATAAGATATGGATGGTTAAATGTTTCCGGAGAACCCCACGCTTTCATAGTATTGAATGAAAGCTCACCTGTTTACGATACAGTCTATATCGCGAAACACCCCGACGATCTTGACTTGTGTGACGCTCCAAACGATTATCTCAGGGTGAATGAAACCAACAACACTTTCTGGCTGAATGTGAGCATCGGGGAACAGTACTATCTAAACAACATCACCCTGCGAAAAATCCAGCCGTACAGCGGATCACCAATATATTTTACCTTTAACAGAACACATGTGTTCAGGGATTTAACCCCCGTAGAACGTGGATACAATGCTATAATACCGATTAAGAACGACTCCACAAGGCTGATAGTTCACTCCCTTTATGACAGGGTTGCAGACGGTCAGTTCCCAGCACCCGTGCTGATCTTACAGGAAATAAACAACACCTACAGATCCGGATGGATGACTGCTCAGATCAACGGAACCGATGAGGAAGAACTTTTCGCTGATGCATTGTTGTGGGTAATGAGAAAACACAGCTATAAGATGCTTACAGACAGGGGCTACCAGTACAGTTTTGTTATTCCGATTGCTTGGATTAACGAAACAAAGCTGATTGGATCTGCTGAAATCCGTGTGTGGTGAGGTGAAAAATCGTGTTTAGGCTTAGAAGAGAATCTCTAAGGATGAAACGAAGAAAAGGGCAGTTTTATCTTCTTGCGGTTATAGTCCTTCTTCTCAGTTTTGGTCATTTGCTGTCCTCCTTGGGTGGTAATCTCGTCTTTGACCTCAGCAAGGTGATGGGTAATGAGTATTATCTGATAAACTTCAAGATCACGAGAGACATAGAGTTGCTAAACAGCACGTGCACAAGAGAACAGCTGGATATTTATGTTCCCTGGTATATGAGCGTAGTGGCACGTGAGTATTCCAAACGGGGTGTCGTGATCAAGTGGTTCTACGGTTATGGGTTTACTCCACGAGTTTTGGAGTTCACTATAGCATCCGAAGACTATTACCTGGAAAAGGAACTGAAACTCAAATAAAGGCAAACTGAGGGGGCAAAAAAATCCCCGTGATTTATACTACCGATGTAGCAACATCACCAAACGTCTTGCGGAATGCTTCTTTATCCTTCTGTTTCATGAGCCTGAGCAGAGGTATGTAGGTTCTTGCTACCTTTCTGGAGCAGTGCAGCTTCTTGGATAGTTTCTCCAGCAGCTGGAGCAACTGCTCCCTTTCCTCCTTACTCTGACTGAGTCGCTTGAGTTTGGCGGGATATCTGTACTTCACGAACTTTCTGTACTTTTGATCTTTGGCCGTAGCTACACCCACGGAGAGAAGCTGCATGATGTAAACTATGAATCTCCAGTATTGTTGTCTTACGATCCTCCCTCTGAAAACGTCCGCCCTTGAAATAAAATAGTATGCTCTGAGCAGATCATCAGCCTTCTCATACTCAAGCGGGACGTTTTCCCTCACCCACAAAATGAACTCATCAGGATCCTTTTCAAGGTTGGAAACAGCCCAGTTTGCAACGTCAGCTTTCTCAGTCTTAAAAATTATGCGCAACGCCTCGAATATATTCCTTTCAGTGTCTCTGTAACCGGCGATTTTAACATCCTCGCTGGTTATTTTGCTCTTCCCTTCCGCTATCAGCTGCAAATCGTTTATCGCAGCTTTCAAATCGCCGTTGGCATTGTTCGCGATCATGTTGATCGCTTCCTCATCAAACTGAATTCCCTCTCTCATCAGTATCTCTTTAAGCCTTTTGGCTATGCTCCTCGCATCCACTTTTTTGAATTCCACCATCTCACACAGGTTCCTCAGCGGACGTAATGCTGGCACGTACGGATCGTTCGCTATCAGAACAATAGGGAATCTCGTTTTCCTGATTATCTCGATGATAGCAGCAACAGCGCCTTTGTCCTCAGCACCAGCTATTCCATCCACCTCATCAAAAACCATGAGCTTTCCTTTGTAGAAGAGTGATGACTGTTGCAGAGCGCTCTCGAACTTGTCCTTTATGACCTCTCCCGCCCTGAGATCGGAAGCATTCGTCTCTATTAGGAAGAGGTTGAATTTTTTTGCAAGTAAACCCATGAGCGTTGTCTTGCCCACACCCGGTGGGCCGTAGATGAGGAGGGCCTTCTTCGATTCGTTCTTCCAGTTGGAAAGCCAGTTGAGAATCCGCGCCACAGCTTCTCTGTTTCCCACGAACTCCTCAAGGGTCTTTGGAGCATGTTTGTGTATCCAGAGCATAACTCTACTTTGGGAGACGAATAAATTTAAAGAAAACCTCTCCAAACCACAGGTTCAGCATCAGAGACCTAAAAAATTAATTAAAAGTGGGGTGGTGGCACGGTCATCCAACATATCCCTCGTTTCCATTTCCTTTTTGCCGCGCCGCTGAGCTCCTGTCCTTTCTTTTCTTTATCTTTTCCATCGCCTCCAGAAAGTGCTTCATGCTGACCTCCTTGAACTCCTTCTTTTTCTGTATGGCTTCCCTTATCGCTATTATACCCGCTTCCATACATATCGCTTCTATTTCCGCTCCGTTCATACCCTCTGTCTTCTTTGCAAGCTCCTTAAGATCAACGTCCTTTGCCAGAGGCATCTTTCTGGTGTGCACCTTGAAGATTTCATACCTTGCCTTTTCATCGGGCATCGGCACGTAAATCTCGCGGTCTATCCTACCGGGTCTAAGGAGAGCGGGATCTATAAGATCTCTCCTGTTTGTTGCCGCTATAAACACCACATCCTCCAATGTTTCTATACCGTCCAGCTCCGTGAGCAGCTGGTTGAGTATTCTGTCCGTTACATCCGTTGACAGGCTCTTACCTCTTATCGGAGCTATGGAATCTATCTCATCAAAAAATATCACAGATGGTGCCACTTGCCTCGCTTTCCTGAAGATTTCCCTTACCTTCTTCTCGCTCTCTCCTACCCACTTGCTCAGAAGCTCAGGACCTTTAATTGCTATGAAGTTCGCATCGCACTCCGTGGCTACAGCCTTTGCGAGCAAGGTCTTACCACAGCCAGGTGGGCCGTAAAGCAAAATACCCTTTGGCGGTCTTATACCGGCTTTCTCAAACATGTCCCTGTGCTTCATTGGCCATACCACAGCTTCCATAAGCTCCTGCTTTGCCTCTTCCAGATCACCTATGTCATCCCACCTTACATTGGGTTTCCTTATGAGCACCTCCCTTAGGGCTGAAGGCTGCACAATTTTAAGCGCTTCCATGAAATCTTTCATTGTAACCTTCATCTTTTCCAGCAGCTCCGGAGGAACCCTGTCTGTCTCAAGCTTCTGGATCTCTGGCAAATATCTCCTTAAAGCTTTCAGCGCAGCCTCCTTACACAACATTTCAAGGTCAGCTCCTGTGTATCCGTGGGTGAGCTCAGCTATCTTATCAAGATCCACATCCTTCTCGAGAGGCATGCCCCTCGTGTGTATTTGTAGGATTTCCTTCCTTGCCTCTTTATCCGGCACACCAATCTCTATCTCCCTGTCAAACCTTCCCGGTCTTCTCAACGCTGGGTCAAGCGCGTCAGGTCTGTTTGTTGCGCCTATGACTATCACATCTCCTCTGCCCTTCAAACCGTCCATCAACGTCAATAGCTGCGCTACGACCCTCCTTTCGACCTCTCCACTCACCTCATCTCTCTTTGGCGCTATGGCATCTATCTCGTCAATGAAGATTACTGCGGGAGCATTCTTCTCCGCTTCCTCGAAGATCTCCCTGAGTTGTCTCTCGCTCTCACCGTAGTATTTACTCATTATCTCCGGGCCGTTTATCGCATAGAAGGCGGCGTTAGTCTCATTAGCTACGGCCTTTGCAAGCAAGGTCTTACCACATCCGGGTGGACCGTATAAAAGCACACCTTTTGGTGGAGATATTCCGAGCCTTGTGAATACCTCTGGATATTTAAGGGGCAGTTCCACCATTTCCCTAATTTTTGCTATTTCCTCCTTGAGACCTCCTATATCCTCGTAAGTTACATCGGTTCTTCTTGCTTCCAGCTCTTTTACAGGTCTCTCGGAAACTATGAGCTGTGTCTGCGGAGTTATTCTCACAACGCCACTGGGATCGGTTCTTGTAACAACAAAATGGAGAGTCGTACCTAGGATGTCTATCGTGAGCTCATCACCCCTTATGAACACCCTGTCGAGAAGCCTCTCCTTGAAGAAAGGAGTAGGATCACCGCTGAACCTTATCTCTTCCCTCGGAGCTATGGTGATCACTCTTGCCGACTTAACCTCCGCTGGCATTACCTCCACTATGTCACCAAGTGAGACTCCCGCATTCTTCCTTGTTATGCCATCTATTCTGATGAGCCCAAGACCCTCGTCTTCAGGTCTTGCTCTCCATACAACTGCTGGTGTCTCTTTCTTACCCTTTATAAGCACGGCATCTCCAGCATCAACACCGAGTTTTTCCATAACCTTGGTGTCTATTCTGGCTATTCCCCTCCCCACATCCATCTGCAGAGCTTCCGCCACGGTAAGTTGCACAATGGGTTTCTTTTCACCCCCTTTAACATTTTTCTCCACCATCATGATCACCTCCGTTACCATGATATAGAGTGAAAAAATAAATAATATGGGTTCCGTTGAAAAATTCTGCAAAAAAAATAAACAACAGTGGAACAAAAAACTGAAAACGAAGGAGAAACGTACTGCTTTACTCGACCTTTACTCTAGTGCCTTTCGTGCTCTCCTTGGCCTTCGGTATCCTTATCTCCAGCACACCGTTCTTGTAAGTAGCCTTAGCCTCCTCTGGCTTCACCTCAGCAGGCAGTGGTATGACTCTGTAGAAGCCCCTGTAACTCCTCTCCATTCTGTAAATCCCTTCTTTCTCTTCCTTATACTCTTCTTTTATCTTGGCCTTTACTTCTACAGCATTCTCCGTTACGTTGACTTCAATGTCCTCTTTCTTTACCCCCGGTAGCTCCACAGTAACGATGACCTCATTCTCAGTCTCAAAGACGTCCGCCAGTGGCTCTCTGAAACCTTCAAGAGCTGGGCCTCTCCAGCCGAATCTTATCCTTGCAGGACCGAACTCGAAATCCCAGTCCTCCTCAAATAGCCTTTCCATCCTGTCTATAAGTCTGTGCATCTCTTCAAAAGGATCACGTCTCCACACCATATACCATCACCTCCCGATCTCTGTATAATTGGTTTTGTTTTTGACGAAATCATTTCAACAATAATTATAATTTATCGAAAGATTTAAAAAAGTTTTGCAGGGGTAAATATGATTAATTATGAGGAAGGAGATTACGGTAAAAGAAAAAAAGCTCCCGGATGAAGAGAGCTTTAAGGAAATGCTTGAGTGGGTATGTGAATGTTTAGGGTTAATTAAGGGAAGGGATATTGAAAAGACATCTGCTAAGCTTCTGCTGTGCATTCTGAAGCATTCCATAAAAAACGGGCCTGTAAAGCCTGAAGTTCTTGCTCAGGAAGTGAAGCTTTCTAGGAGCACGGTGGTACACCACCTCCAGAAGTACATCAGAGTAGGCATGATCGTGAGGACGCAGGGCGGCTACGAGTTAAGGGAAAGGACGCTGGAAGGAACCATAAGGGAAATAGAGAGGGATATAGAAAAAGAATTCGAGAGAATAAGAAGGATAGCAAGAAAAATAGATGAGGAGCTGCGTAGGTTATGAATAGTTGCCTGCCCTCTCTATATCCATTCTACTCGTTCCAGCGTCCTTTCCCAAACGGCGAAAAATTAAATATTTAAAAATCTTACCCAACACAAACAGTACATTACAACCTTATGGCTTACGGAGGAAACGTAATAGAGTTCCCTGATGCTACAAATTAAACTACCAAAAATTCTATAGGACGGTGATGGAATGGCAACGGTATATGATGTGGATCCGAACATGCTGATTGAGAGAGTGGCACAGAAGCTGAAGGGAGTCGATTCCATAAAACCCCCAGTATGGGCTACTTATGTGAAGACCGGCAGACATAAAGAAAGAATTCCCGACCAGCCAGACTGGTGGTACTACAGGGCTGCTGCCATCCTGAGGCAGATATACATAAGGCCGAGAGGTGTTTCAAGACTTAGAAGGAAGTATGGAGGTAAGAAAAACAGAGGGCATGCGCCCGAAAAATTTTATCCGGGAAGCGGGAGTATAATAAGGAAATGTTTACAGCAGCTTGAGGTGGCGGGGTTTGTTAAGAAAGGCCTGAAAGGGAGAGAGGTAACCCCCGAGGGTAGGAGCTTTTTGGATAAAATTGCAACTGAGATTGTGAGGGAACTGGAGGAGAAGGAAAGGAGCACAACTTCACAGACTGAGAAAACAGGTGCGAAGGAAAAGAAGGAGAAAGAGGGGAAGAAAGAAAGCAAAACTAAAACAAAAAGTTCAAAGTGAGGTGCACAACTGTTCTTTCGGGTGTAGTGTTTCATGGATGAGCTTGCTGAGATAAAGAGAAGGAAAATGGAGGAATACATGAGGGCAATGCAGCTCCAGCATGCTGAAGAAGCTGAGGCTGCCAGACAGCAGGCAGCCATTGAAATGCAGATAAAAGCCCTTATGCAGAGGCTGCTTGAACCTGCAGCCAGAGAGAGGCTTGCAAATGTAAAGCTTGTCAAGCCGGAGTTGGCAAAGCAAGTTGAGATGCTTATACTCCAACTGTATCAAGCGGGAAGAATAAGGCAACCGATAACTGAAGAGCAGCTTAAGAGCCTGCTGAACGCTCTTTCAAGCGGAAAAAGGGAGTGGAAAATCAAAAGGCTGTGATGTGGTGAGCATTTATGGGCCGTTACAAGACGGGATGGCAGAAGATGAGGATAGTCAAAGCTAAGAAAAGCGCAAAAGCGGCTCCACGCTGGATAGATTTGCGTGTCTTTGGCCTCGGAAGAGCGAGGTTCAGGTCTGTTAAGAGATTCCGCTCAAGACACTGGAGGAGGGGTGCGAGCAAAATAGACTTTTAAGGCGGTGGTCTGAATGACTGAGGCGAAGGTTGAGACACAAAGGGAGATGATTTACACAGTCCCACTCAAGTATGCGTGGTATGGGCCTCACAACGATAGAACGAGAAAGGCTGTCGACATACTCAAGAAATTCATCATGAGACACATGAAGGTTAAGGAGGTAAAGATAACGCAGGAGCTTAACGAGAAGCTGTGGGAGAGGGGAATGAAAAATCCACCCCGCAGGATAAGAGTCAGGGCCGCAAAGGTTAGCGAGGAGCTTGCATGGGTAACCTTACCAGAGCATAAGTTCCAATTCGAGATGGTAAAGAAGGAAGAAAAGGAAGAGGCTGCTGAAAAACCCGAAGAAAAGAAGGCTGAAGGAGAAGAGAAAGAAGCGGGTGAGGAAAAAGAAGCTGAGAAAAGCACAGCGAAAATGGAAGAAAAGGAGAAAGCCAAGGAGGAAGGGGAGGGAAAGAAAGAAAGTGAGGAAAATAGCGGAAAAAAATAAAACTCCGGTGATGTTCTCGAATGGTTCATGTTGCAAAGATAAGCTACAACGGAGATATAAACATAGGGTTGTTTGCAACAGCAACCGACAGGTTCGTACTCACACCCCCTGATTACCCGAGGGTGGATGAGGTTCTCCATGTGCCTCAGATATTCTGTAGTGTTGCAGATACACCTCTTATAGGTCTGTTCGTGGCAGCTAACTCCAATGGACTACTTCTGCCGAAAATAGTGGATGAAAAGGAAAGAGAGACCATAAAGAAAGCTTTGAGGGATGCGGGCATAGATATCAACATCGCCACCCTCAGATCCAAGCACACGGTGCTCGGCAACCTCGTGGTTTGCAATGATAAAGGAGCTGTGATATCCGAAAACCTGAAATCATCGAAAAAGAAGATAGAGGACGTTCTTGGTGTGGAGGTGAGCATCTCGAGAATCGCAAGGAGTAAGCTCCCCGGGAGCTACACGGTAGCAACAAACAAGGGCTTTTTACTCTCCAACCTCGGCAGCGAGGAGGACTACGAGGTGCTGGAAAAGACCCTACGTGTTGAGGGTGATTTGGGTAGCGTGAACTTTGGTAGCTGTTTTGTGAGAAGCGGCATTGTTGCCAACTCTTACGGCTACGTAGTGGGTGAGCAGACAACTGGAGTTGAGATAGCAAGAATAGACGAGGCGCTTGGCTTTCTGAAATAAAAATGTGATAAAAAAGAGCGGAATTTGGAGCTTAGCTTTAATATCTCACGGCACAAGCCTGTCGGGGTCTCGAGGTGTTAGTGATGCTTCTTTGACATTTTTCAGGTTGAGCATTTTCATCGTTAACCTCTCTATTCCGAGGCCAAAGCCAGCATGCGGTGGCATTCCGTACTTGAAGAAGCGCAAATGATCGAATTGCTCCACGGCAAGACCTTTGTCCTTTATGTTCTTCACTCTCTCCTCATACCTATGCTCTCTCTGCCCTCCTGAAGTTATCTCAAGCCCACGATAGAGCAGATCGAAGGAATACGTAAGTTCGGGATTGTCCTCATACCTCATAAGATAAAATGGCTTCTTGGCAAACGGGAAGCTATGTACCAGCACGAACTCGCTTTCCTCATTTTCCGTAAAGTAGCTGCAGAGCCTTCTTTCACCCTCCGGAGTTAGATCGTGCTCATCAGTTTCAACACCCAAACCCTTCAGAATTTCGTTGGCCTCCTCAAAACTAACCTCCGGAATCTTTTTGGGAAAGGTGATCTCAACACCCCTTTTCTCAAGGAACTCCCTTACCCACTCATCCTTATTTAATTTCTCAAACGCATACCTTAACATCCCTTCCTGAATTTCAAGCACATCTTTCATGTTTTCCACAACCATCTCTACATCAAAGGAGACGTACTCACAGAGGTGCCTTGGCGTGTGGTGCGGCTCCGCTCTGTAAACCATACCAACATCATACACTCTATCTATGCCGGAGACGAGTACACTCTCCTTATAAAGCTGCGGACTCTGGGCAAGGAAAGCTTCCTTGTTGAAGTAGAGGATCGGGAAGTAGTCCGCTCCACCTTCTGTAGCAGCGCTCGTTATCCTTGAGGTGAAGATCCTCACAAAGCGATTCTTCCTCAGGAATTCCTCCATATGTCCCACGAGCTTGCTCTGGAAGATGAAGATTCCAAGCACATCCGGATTTTTCATATCTATGAAGCGCCAATCAAGCCTTTTGTCCAGCGTGCTCTCTATTTTCCCGGATACATCTATTGGAAGTGGTGCCTCACTTTCAGCCATAACTTCAATTTTGGATAGAATAACCTCTCTTCCACCGTAAGGGGCTTTCTCGTTGGCAACAGCCTTGCCTTCCACAACAACAAAATCTTCTTTTGAGAGATTCTTCACTTTCTCGAATACCTCATCTCCGCACGCCTTTCTGTTTGCCACAACCTGAATTAGTCCTGTCGGATCACGAAGTATTATGAATACGAGCTTGCCCAGATCCCTTATCTCATAGACATGGCCGGCAAGCTTAACACTATCATCCGGTTTAACCTCAGCTATGTATTTGCTCCTTAGCATTGTTATACCCCCAAGATAGTTGTAATGTTGTTTGTTTTCAAGCTGAGTTTTTTTATTTGTATCATCCAGCGAGATAATTATAGAAAAACACCCAGGCGGCATACCATGCTGTCAAAAAGGGAAGGATGGTCAGACCCCTTATTTCCTCCTTTTCAAGGGATTTTATTGCTCGAAGCATCCCCTGATGGTAAACAAAAAGGAAGAGCAAACCGGCGATTATTGCCGTGCTACTCCTTGAGATGAGCGCGGCAGAAGCGTAACCCATCACGATGCCGAGAAGTATGGAAAGCGTGGTTACAATCAGGCCAATGTTTTCGCGCGATTTTTCATCAGCTTTGCTATTCTTTTTGCTTTTTTCGTGCTTTTCCTTCTTCTTCCCTGTCATGCTCTTAAAGTGCAGCGGTGAGCTTTTTAAATGTTAGTCAAGCAACATCTCCTCCTCGATTCTTGTGGTTGCAGCTACTATAAGAAGAAGGACGCCAAGGATGGCAAGCGTAATGTTTAGATTGATGTCCATAGCCTTCCCTACCACTGGATTCATCACTGAGAGCAGCAACGAGTGGAGAAGGTTTATGAATGAGAGGGTTGTTGCTCTGTTATGAGATTCCACGAATTTGTTGATGTAGTTTATCATTGGCGTTCTTCTCGTTTTCCCAAAAGCCATACCTGCAATTACAGCAGGCACCACAATCATCCAGCTGGAGGAGGCTGCTATGACGAGATAGCATGCTCCGGGCAAAGCAGCTGAGATAAACAGATAATTTTTCTTTCCTCCTGTGAGTCTCTCAAGCCTTTCAAGGAAATGCAACACAGCAATTTCCGCCAGCACAATGGCAGCATGTACAACACCGAAAAAGGCTATCGGAAATCCGATCCGCATCAGCTTTGCCTGATACGTCCAGACGTAGAAGTAAGTAAGCACGCTAACCAACACCATGTCCAAAGCCAGAATCCTGAGTTCCCTATGCTTCCTTAACATTTCAACGCTGCTCCTTACTATTTGGACATAACTGTGCCTTCCTCTTGTTTCGTGAACTTTTGGCTCCTTTAGGGTTAAGGATATCAGGAAACCCGTGAAAAACGGAACGGCTGTGAGGAGCATGGGAGCCCTTACACCAAAGTAATGAGCTACAACACTTCCAATGGGGGCTGAAATTGCAAGCCCCGCTAAACTGAATTGCCCGAGTCTTGCAAAAACTCTCTTTGATTCTTTCTCCCTTCCGATCTCCTTTAGCGTGTCGTAAACAAAGGCTTCTCCAGCTCCGGAGAGAAAGCTAATTCCTGTTCCAAAAAGGGCTTCAGCAAGAACAAAGATCCAGAAATCCGGGTAGCTGGCATAGATGATGGCTCCAGCTGTAATGAGGAGAAAACCGATAGCAAGGGAGAACTTTCTCCCTATCTTGTCCGCTACAGCGCCTGTTGGCACCTCCATCAGCATAATCGTTAGCTGGAAAACGGACTGTAAAATCAAGACCTGAGCAAGGCTTAGCTTGCCCCAAAGAGTAAAGAATGGGATAATTACAGCTGAAAAGAACTCGAATGATGTTAGGAAATTGAGAATGTAAACTTTCTTTATGTTCCTCACGAGCTCTTTATTCATGGAATGTTTGAATACGGAATCCATATAAAAAGGTTGTTGCCGAACAGAAATGCTATGATGAAAATCCGTGAGGCGTCTTTGCAGGATGTTGAGGCCATAGT